>DAHUYY010000100.1 GCA_027306845.1 Vulcanimicrobiota bacterium
GGTGATCGTCGAGCCGTTCTCGGGCTCCGCGGGCGTCATCGTGCCCCCGCGCGGCTATCTGGCGCGGCTGCGCGAGATCTGCACCGAGCACAACATTCTGCTGATCTTCGATGAGGTGATCACCGGCTTCGGGCGCTGCGGCTATCGCTTCGGCTGCGAGCGCGACGGCGTCGTTCCCGACGTAATGACGCTCGCGAAGGGGCTCTCGGGCGGGGTCGTTCCGGTCGGAGCCTATATCGCACGTGCCCCAATCTGGATGCGCGCGTACGGAAAAGCGCCGCTCATTCATACGTCCACCTTTGGGGGAAGCGAACTCGCCTGTGCCGCCGCCCTCGCCGCGATGGAGGTGCTCGAATCCGAACGGCTCGTCGAAAATGCGCGCGAACGGGGAGAGCAATTGCTCGCCGGGTGCGCGCAGATCGCCGCCGAGTTTCCGCAGGTCGTCACGCAGGTGCGCGGCCTCGGGCTGCTCGTCGGGGTCGAGCTCCGCTCGGAGGGGTACGGCGGCTGGATCATCCCCGAGATGCTCAAGCACGGCGTGACCGCCGCCTGGACGCTTAACCAGCAGCGGGTGATCCGCCTCGAGCCGCCTCTGGTGGTCCGCCCCGAACAAATCGAGCAGGCGCTTACCGCTCTGCGCGCAGGGGTCGCGGCGGCGTTGGGCAACCTGGGCTCGTTGGAGTAAGATCCGCCCCCATCGCCTCCGGAAGAGAAAGCACGACAGCCTTCGATGCCCTACGTCGAGACTTCTATCGAAATTGCGGCGCCTGCACGCACGGTCTACGAACTCGCGAAAGACCAGGAACGTTTTCCGCAATTTATGCCCGACGTGGAGAGCGTCGTCATCGTCGAACGGCGCCCGAGCAGCGTGCTCGCGCGATGGAAAACGCTGGTCGAGGGCGCACCGATCGAGTGGCTCGAAGAGGATCGTTTTCTCGACGATGCATTACGCATAGAGTACGCGCTTCTCGAGGGCGATCTCGATCGCTTCGAGGGCGCCTGGAGCTTCGACGAACGCGACGGAGTGACGCGCGTGGTGCTTGGCGTAGAGTATGATTTCGGCGTGCCGACGCTCGCCGAACTCATCGGGCCGACCTTGCACAAGAAAGTGAAGGAAAATAGCGAGATGATGCTCGCGGCGTTGAAAGAAGAAGCGGAGCGCGCGCAATGAACGTCGTGCAAGCGCCGAAGTTTTGCTTTGTCGTGCACCCGCTCTCGCTTGAAGATGTCGCTCGTTACGAGCCCGGAGCGAAAGGCAAGGGCGAGGCGATCGTCAAGAAAATTCTCGAATGGATGCCGGCCTACGCCGCCGTGCACGTCACCGGCGTTCGCACCCCCGATGGCCGCGAGACCGAGGGATGGTTCGTCGGCTCCCCGTTGTTACCGCAGCAGATTCTCGATCTTCCGCGCGAAGATATCTACAAGCGCATCGTCCGTTCCATCGAGATCGGCGCCGAACTCGGCGCGCAGATCGCGGGGCTTGGCGCATTTACCGGCGTCGTCGGCGACGGCGGCATCACGGTCGCCGAGCGCTCGCCGATTCCGGTGACGACCGGCAATTCGCTAACGATTGCCGCGGGGCTGCAATCGTTCTTCCGCGGCGCGCGCGAGATGGAGGTCGATCTCGCCTCGGCGACCGTCGCGGTCATCGGCGCAACGGGTTCCATCGGCTCGGCCTGCGCGCGGTTGATCGCGCCGAAAGTACGCGAAGTCATTCTCGTGGCGCGCAACGAAACGCGCCTGAAGGCCTATTACGAGAAGACCGCGCCGGATCTGCCCTGCATCGTTTCCTACACCACCGATATCGCCTCGGCGGTGCGTCGTTCGCAATTGGTGCTTACCGCGACTTCGTCGACGCAAGATATCATCGAGCCTGAAGATTTGCAGCCGGGTGCGGTGGTCTGCGAGCTTTCGTTACCGCACGATGTCAGCCGTCGCGTCGCCGTCGAACGCCCCGACGTTCTCGTGACCGAAGGCGGGAATATGGTCGTCCCCGGCGAGCCGCGTTTCGAGCGCGTCCGCGAACCGGGAAGCGAATTCGATCTCAATTTACCGCCGCGTACCGCCCTTGCCTGCATGAGCGAAACGATGGTGCTGGCGTTGGAGAATCGGCTGGAAAATTACACGCTCGGGCGCGGCATCGAACTCGAACGAGTGGTCGAAATCGAGGCGATGGCGCAGCGCTGTGGATTTACACTTGCCGATATGCGCGCGTTCGATACCGCGATCACGCCGGAAAAAATCGCCGCGACGCGAGAGGCCGCCGCTCGTCGACGGGCGCTTGCAGCGCATTAAGGCGCGTTACGAATGATCGACGACGACCGCGACGTTTCCCTTGCCGCTGTAGAGCCAAACGAACGGCGCTGCAGCGTGGCGCGCGCTCGGCGGAAGCGGGTCGCTCGTGGTTCCCGCCGCGGCCCCAAGCACGACGTGGCCGCGGAAATTCGCCGGCACGTGCAGCACGACGTTCCCTTCGCCGGTCTCCAAGCGAACCGTACTCGGCCGCCATCCCGAAGCGAGCGTCGCGCGAACGTTGCCGCTCTCGGTAGCGAGATCGACGCCCGCACGAGCGCCGGTTACCACGATCGCTCCGGTTCCGTTGTCGACGGCGAGGTTCGCCCCGGGATCGGCGACCGAAATCTCGCCGGTAAAACCGTGAATCTGCATCGGCAGCGCGGCCGGAACGACGACGTCGAGGTGCGTCGGGTTCGCACTGACGAAGGGGATGACGGAGTTTCCGCCGGCGATCGCGGTGAGATCGAGCCGCCCGTCGTGGTGGTAGCTCTCGATGCTCGGCGGGCGCGCCGAGGTGTAGATCAGGCGCAGGCGCACGCTTCCGGAGCTCGCTCCGTGCGAGCTTACGAAGAGCGGAAGCCCGGAGACTTCGATGCGAACGCGTTGTGCGCCGCGCAGCGGAATGCTCCGCATAGCGACGGGATCGGCAGCCACGGCGCCGATCAGTGCGAGGGCGGCGATCGATCCAAGGACCGTGCGTCGAGTCAATGTTGGTGCCATCGTGTTCATTAAGTATACTCCGAACCGGAGGGCTGCGCGAGCGCGGCGGAAAGCAAGTCTATGAAACATGTCGTTTCGGTCTCCCTCGGCGCGAGTTCGCGCGATCACCGTGCCGAAGTCGAATTACTCGGCGAGCAATTTACGATCGAACGGGTCGGCACCGACGGAAAACTCGATCTCGCCCTGGCGAAGATCGAGGAGATCGACGGCAGCGTGGACGCCATCGGGCTCGGCGGTATCGACGTCTATCTCTACGCCGGGAGCAAACGCTTCGCACTTCGCGACGGCTTGCGCCTGCTTGCGGCGGCGAAGAAAACCCCGGCGGTCGACGGCAGCGGGCTGAAAAACACGCTCGAACGAAGCGCGGTTGCTTTTCTGCAAGACGACCTCGGCATTTCGTTGCGCGGGAAAAAAGTCTTGATGGTGAGCGCGCTCGACCGTTTCGGCATGGCGCAGGCCCTCGTCGAAGCGGGCGCCGACGTCTTGTTCGGCGATTTCATTTTTGCACTCGATCTCGACAAACCGGTGCGCGGCCTTCGCGAATTCGAGGAATTAGCCGAAAAATATCTTCCCGATGCGTGCAAGTTGCCATTTCAGTTCTTCTATCCGACCGGGAAAAAACAAGAGCAGGCTCCGGAACCGAAATACCCGCAGTACTATCACGATGCCGAAATTATCGCCGGCGATTTTCATTTCATGCGCCGTTTCATGCCCGATCGGCTCGAGGGGAAAACCATTCTTACTAACACGGTGACGGCGCAGAATATCGAAGAACTGCGCGAACGCGGCGTGCGCCGACTGGTCACCACCACCCCCGATTTCGGAGGGAGATCGTTCGGCACCAACGTGTTGGAAGCGGCGCTTTTGGCACTCCTGGGAAAGCGCTGGGAGGAGGTAATCCCCAGCGATTACGAGGGGCTGATGGCCGCACTAAAACTTCATCCGCGCGTCATCGAACTCGGGGGCAGGGGATGACTCCCTCCTCCCGAAGCAGGCGCGCCAGCCCCCTTTCTCGGGGCCTTTCTCCTGTAACGAGGGCCTATCGTTGAACGACAAAGAAATCGTCCTTACCCGCGAAGGACTCGCAAAGCTCGAACACGAGCTTGACGACCTCAAGACCGTCCACCGTAAAGAGGTGAACGATCGTATTCGTCAAGCCAAAGAGTACGGCGACTTAAGCGAAAATGCGGAGTATGAAGACGCCAAGCAAGAGCAGGCGTTTATCGAAGGGCGCATTATCAAAATCGAACAGATGATTCGCAATGCGAAACTCATCGACGAGACCGATTACGCCGCCGACGAAGTGCATTTAGGTTGTACCGTCAAGGTCAAGGAGATGGGTTCGGGCGACGTCTACGAATTTTCAATCGTCGGCTCCGCCGAGGCAGACCCGGTCAATCGACGTCTCAGCAACGAGTCGCCGCTGGGACGCGCGTTGATGGGGCATAAGAAAGGCGCGACCGTCGATGTTTCGACACCGCGCGGTCTGACGAAATACAAAATCGAACAGATCAGCCATAACGGCGGGGCGCCCGCGCAGAAAAAAGCCGCCAAGAAAGCCTCCTGATTGCACGACGATATCGGTAAGACCGAAGCATCGCTCGTCGCGGCCAGGAGAGAACACCTGGCCGCGCTGCGTTCATCCGGTCGCGATCCATTTTCGCAAACACGTTTCGAGCGCAGCTCGGTGCGCGACGCACTTGCGTCGGTCGAACCCGCGCTCGCGGCGCCGGTCGATTGCGACGATGCCGCGCTCGCGCTACCGATTGCGTTCGATCGCCTCGCCGAACTCTTCGCATTCGTCGTTGCGGAGCAACCGCTCGCCGCGCAACGCTTGCGCCTCGCCGGGCGCGTTCTGACGCGACGCGGTATGGGGAAAACCTCGTTCTTCGATCTCGCCGACGCGACGGCGAGCAAACTCCAGGTCTACGCGCGGCGGGACGACCTCGGGGAAGAACCGTTTACGGCGCTCTCTCACGTCGAGCGCGGCGATATCGTCGGCGTCGAAGGCTACCTCTTCCGTTCGAAGATGGGGGAGTTGACGCTGCACGCGACGGCGCTGGAGGTGCTCGGCAAGGCACTCGCCCCGCTGCCCGATAAATGGCATGGGCTGCAAGATGTCGAGAAACGCTATCGTCAGCGCTACGTCGATCTCGTCGTCAACCCCGAGGTGCGCGCGACATTTTTGGCGCGTAGCCGCATTCTCTCGGAGATGCGCCGCTTCATCGATGCCCAGGGCTTTCACGAAGTCGAAACCGCGACGCTCTTGCACGTCGCCGGCGGCGCTGCGGCGCGCCCCTTCCTCACGCACGTCAACGCGCTCGACGCGCAGATGCAATTGCGAATCGCGACCGAGCTTAATCTCAAACGTCTCATCGTCGGCGGCATGGAGCGCGTCTACGAAATCGGCCGCATCTTCCGGAACGAAGGCATCGACACCAGCCATAACCCCGAGTTCACGATGCTCGAACTCTACGCCGCGTATTGGGACGTCAACGACATGCTTGCATTTAACGAAGCGTTGATGGAGCATCTCGCGCGCGTAGTGACCGGTGGAACCACGCTGCGTGTCGGCGAGCACGAAATATCCTTCGCGCGCCCTTTCGACCGCATCGGATATCTCGATGGAATCGCTCGCTACTCGCACGGTCGTTTCACGCGCGAACGTTTGCTCGACCCGGCCGGAGCTGCAACGATTCTCGAGGAGCTCGGCATGCCGCCCTCGCCGACCCACGGCCACGCGCTCGATAAGATTTTCGAACGCGTGTTGGAGCCGCATTTAATCGCCCCGACCTTCGTTACCGAATATCCGCTCGCTATCTCGCCGCTCGCCAAACGCGTTCCCGGCGACCCGGAGATGACGCAGCGCTACGAACTCTTCTGCGCGCAGATGGAGATTAGTAACGCCTTCTCGGAATTAAACGATCCCGACGATCAACGGACGCGCTTCGAATCGCAGATCGCGCAGCGCGCGCAGGGCGACGAAGAGATTCCCGAGCCCGATTGGGACTTCGTGCGGGCGCTCGAAACCGGGATGCCGCCGACCGCGGGTATCGGCATCGGGGTCGATCGCCTCGTCATGCTTCTCACCGGAGCGAGCAGTATTCGCGACGTCATCTTGTTCCCGCTCCAGCGGCAGCACGGGTAGCTGCGGCGCAACCCGGGCGGGGCGGGCGGTGTTCACGCGAGCATGGATCTTACAAAAACCTATCCCCGTAGCGTGCACGATAAGGTGCACGGACTCGTGCAGATCGGGCGCGCGATCGACAAAGGCTACGCGCTCGCATTCGGCAACATCGGCGAGTATAACTACGATTGCCCGATGGACCAAGCCGTCTTCGGCTTTCTCGGAATCGACCACGCAAAGTTGCTCGAGCGCATCAAGCAATCGAAGAACGTTGCCGAGGTCGAGAAGTACGTCTCCGACGAGTTCATCTCCAAGAAGAGCGCCGCGGAGATCGAGCAGTGGAATCACCAGTGGTTGAGCCATTCGCCGCAGGGCGAGTCGCTCGAATATTTCGTGGGCCTGCGCGATCGGATAGCGCCGGATCGCACGGACGTGACGACATGGGCCGACCTGCTCGACCTCGACGAGAAGCGCACGGTTCCGAAACGGGAGACCGCGAAAGCCTAACGATTCGCTGTGCCGTCGAATATGACGGCACCGAATACTGCGGCTTTCAGCGTCAGCCGTCCCAACGAACGGTTGCGGGCGAGCTCGAAGCGGCGATCTCGGCGCTGCTCGGCGAACCCATCGCACTAACGAGTGCCGGACGAACCGATACCGGAGTGCATGCATGCGGGCAGGTCGTAAGTTTTACGACCGCCCGCATTGCGTTTCCGTGGGATCGCTTCGCACTCGCGCTTCACACCCGATTGCCGCGCGATATCCGCGTGCGCGACGTCGCCGCCGTCGACCCCGACTTCTCCGCGCGTTTTTCGGCACTGCGTCGCCGCTACGTGTATGCAATTTTCGCGCGTCCGCTTCCTTCGGCTTTGCTCGCGCGGTACGCGTGGCATCTCTATCGCCCGCTCGACATCGCGGCGATGCGCGAAGCGGCGATGCCGCTCGTCGGCGAGCACGATTTTCGCTCGTTCTGCGGAACGCTTCC
>DAHUYY010000101.1 GCA_027306845.1 Vulcanimicrobiota bacterium
TAGCCTCGTTTTCGACCAAGCGGAGAACCGTCTCCACGCGCAGCGGGCACTGCTCGTCGCGCTCATCACCGATGGAAAGGGAACCTTACTATGAAGGAGCGTCGTCAACGCGCGATTCTCACGTTGGTTGCAACGCGACCGGTCCACTCGCAAGAGGAACTCGTCGCGCTGCTTGCCGCGCAAGGGTTCGATGCCGTTCAAGCGACGGTCTCGCGCGATATTAAAGAGCTCGGGCTGGCGAAGGTGCCGGTAAAGAGCGAACGCGGCGATGAAGCGCTCTTTAAATACGTGCTTCCGAATGCGACGGTTCAGTATGCGAGTCGCCTTCATCGCGTCGTTTCCGAACTCGTACTCTCCGTTGAGGGGAGCGCAAACCTTATCGTGCTCAAGACGCCGCCGGGGAGCGCGATGATGGTCGCCTCGGCGATCGACGATGCCGGCTGGCCGGAAATGATGGGGACGATCGGCGGAGACGACACGATTCTCGTTATCGTTCGCGACGCGAAAACGACCTCGATGGTCGTACAACGTTTTCGCGATCTCGGCACGGGAGGAGCGGCGTGAGTACGATCGTTCTCGCGTACTCGGGCGGGCTCGATACCTCGGTGCTGCTCAAGCGCCTGTTGCTCGAAGGCAACGACGTCATCGCGCTCACCGCCGATCTCGGGGAGAGCGATGGCGCCACCGGTGAAGGCGCCGCCGATGCGATTGCGGCGATCTCGCAAAAGGCTCGCGTGCTCGGAGCGCGCGAGGCCGTTGCGCTCGACGTGCGGCAACGGTTTTACGATGAATACGTGCTCCCGGCGTTCGCTGCAAACGTTCGTTATGAAGGGTGCTACCCATTGAGCGCTGCGCTCTCACGCCCGCTGATCGCCGCGCTGCTGGTCGAGACTGCGCGCGCGTACGGTGCCGATGCGGTCGCGCACGGTTGCACCGGAAAAGGAAACGATCAGGTTCGCATCGAGTTGGGAGTTCGCGCACTCGATTCACGGTTGCAGGTGCGAGCTCCGCTGCGCGAGAGCCCGCTCTCGCGCCCCGATGCAATCACATTTGCGGCCGAAAACGATGTCCCCATCGCCCAGAGCGCGGCGAAGCCCTATTCGATCGACGCGAATCTTTGGGGGCGTTCGATTGAAGCCGGCGTGCTCGAGAATCCGTGGAACGCGCCGCCCGAGGAGGCCTTCGGTTGGACCGCGGCGGCGCAGCATCGCCCCACGGCCGCAACCGAGATCGTCGTCAATTTCCGTGCCGGCGTACCGAGCCTCGACGGGGATTCCGGGCCGGCGTTGTTGGCGAAGCTCAACCTGCTCGGCGGCACGCACGGCATCGGTCGGATCGACCTCATCGAAGATCGCGTGATCGGGTTGAAATCGCGCGAACTCTACGAGGCACCGGCGGCGACGATCTTGCTCGCGGCACGCGAGGCGCTCGAACGTCTCGTGCTCACGCGCGACGAGCTTCGTTTCAAGGCCGGCGTCGATCGCAAATATGCAGAACTCGTGTACGACGGGCTGTGGTATTCGCCGCTCCGTTCGGCATTCGACGCATTTAATGCAGTGTCGGGCAGCAGAATGTCGGGCGATGTTCGGCTGCAGCTGTTGCAAGGGTGCGCGACCGTCATCGGCGTGCGTTCGCCGTTCGCACTTTACGACGAGGGGTTAGCGACCTACGGGGCCGGAGATCGCTTCGACCATCGCGCCGCCGACGGCTTCATTCATTTAGCGGGGCTGCCGCTCGATCGTTTGGCGCAGGTAGCTGCGGTCGCCGCATCGTGAACGAAGCTTCTTTACAGTGGGGCGGGCGTTTTCGCTCTGCTCCCGACCCGGCGTTACTCGCGTTCGGTTCCTCCTTCGAAGAGGACTTGTTGCTCGCCCGTTTCGACCTGGAAACGTCACGTGCACACGTGCGCGCGCTGATGGGCGGCGGCGTTATCTCGCAAGATACCGCCGCAACGCTCGAGCGCGCGCTCGACCGGGTCGCTGCGGAGATCGATGACGGAAGCTTCGCTATCTGGGCGAGAAAGGGTGCGTTTGAAGATATTCACGGGGCGATCGACGCACGCGTTCGCGAACTCGATGCAGAAGCGGGAGGTTGGCTGCATGCCGGTCGGAGCCGCAACGATCAGGTGGCAACGACCTTATCGCTCTACGCGGCCGCGCGCGCTCGCGACGGCATGGCGCGGGTAACGACGATCGCGATAGCACTCGTCGCGCGTGCGCGCAATGCCCTCGCCGAGGGGAGCGTGCTTGCAGGAACGACGCACGGCCAGCCCGCGCAGCCGATTCTGCTTGCTTTCTGGTTGCAAGCGGCGGCGGAGCCCTTCGTGCGCGGAGCGCGACGTTTTGCATCGGTTGCAAAAGAAGCGATGGAGGCGATGCCGCTCGGGTCGGGAGCGTTGGCCGGGAGTTGTTTGCCGCTCGACCGGCACGCGGCCGCGCGTTATCTCGGGTTTGCGCGCCCATCGCGTAACGCGCTCGACGCAGTCGGAACGCGCGATGCACTATTTGCGTGCGCCGACGCCTGGGCGACGAGTTGCGTGCCTGCATCTCGTATCGCCGCAGAGATCGTTCATTGGGCCTCGCCGCTTCTCGGCTACGTGCGGATCGGCGACGCGTCGGCAAGCGGTTCGAGTTTAATGCCGCAAAAACGCAACCCCGATATCTTCGAGCTCGTGCGAGCCGGCACGCAGCGCGTATTAGGCGATGCGAGAACGGCCTGGAGCGCGAGCGCCCCCCTCGGACTCTCCTACCATCGCGATCTGCAGGAGTCT
Organism: Vulcanimicrobiota bacterium; assembly: GCA_027306845.1. GTDB lineage: Bacteria > Vulcanimicrobiota > Vulcanimicrobiia > Vulcanimicrobiales > Vulcanimicrobiaceae > JABEUX01. The sequence continues at coordinate 2,771 of DAHUYY010000101.1, forward strand.
AAACAGAGTGCGATCGCCGCGATCGAGCGCGCAGAGAGTATTCTCGAGGCATTCGCACGAGCATTCGCCGATCTTGAGTTCGACGTGGTCGAGATGGAGCGGCGGGCGACACTCGGCTACACGCTTGCAACCGACCTCGCCGATGCACTCATCCTTCACGGTCTCGACGCGCGCCGCGCGCATCGCCTGGCGGGAGAACGGGTCGCGCTCGCCGAGGAGCAGGGGCGTCCGTTCGATGCAAGCGATCTGCGAGCGCTTGGGACGCAGGTTGGAGTGGAGGCGCTCGAAGCGCCTCTCGATGCACGCGCCGGCGTTCGCGCAAAGGCAACCGACGGCTCGACCTCTCCCGAAGCAGTCGCCGACGCGCTCGACGAACTCGAAAAAGAACTCTTCGTTTTGGCAGGCGCGGTATGACGCGCGTTCATCTCTGGGGTGCGGCCGGCTATGCCGCGGCGCAGGCGATCGAATGGATCGACGGGCACCCGCACCTGCACGTTGGAATTCTTGAGAGCAAAAGCCATGCCGGCACGATGCTCGCCGAGAGCTTTCCGGCGTTCCGTCGCAGCGATTTGCGTTTTTCTGCGAGTGGTAGTATTGCAGCGGAGCTCTCGCCGGGCGATTTCGTGATCGCTGCCGGCGCGCACGGCACCGGCGGTGAGGCGGTGAAGGAGTTCCTCGCTCGGGGAGCGCGCGTCGTCGATCTCTCCGCGGATTTTCGGTTCGACGAGCGCGCAACGTACGGGCTCGCCGAGTGGAACCGCGCGGCGATCGCCGGGGCGGAGCTCGTCGCAAACCCCGGGTGTTACCCGACTGCATCGTTGCTGCCGTTGCTGCCGTTAGTCGAACGCTTTCCTCCGATCGCGATCGTCATCGATGCGAAAAGCGGAATAACCGGGGCGGGGAGAACGCCGACGCTCGGGGCGATGTACGCCGAGCTCGATGGAGATATTCGCGCGTACGCTCTGTCCGGACATCGCCATCAACCCGAGATCGAACGCATGCTCGCATTACACGGGTGCGCTGCTCCGCTCGCGTTCACGCCGCACGTCGTGCCTCTTTCTCGCGGTATGCTCGCCGACGTCTATCTGGTGCTCGATCGAACCCCCGAACTTCGTGCGGTCCTCTCCGCGCTTCGCGATGCATACGAGGCGTCGCCGTTCGTTCGCGTACTCGACGAAGGGCAATCTCCGAGCGTGCGCGCCGTTGTCGGGACGAACGATGCCGAAATCTCCGTCGGTCTCTGCGGGAATACCATTCGAGCGATCTGTGCCATCGACAATCTCGGCAAAGGTGCGGCCGGCCAGGCGATTCAGAACATCAACATTATGCTTGGATATTCCGAAGAGGAGGGTTTTCGTGCTCGCACCGTTGCAGCCTGAAATTGAGGAGCGCATCGTCGCGTTACGGGGAGGGATCGGTAGCGTCTCCGGCGTGCGCGTGAGCGGAGTGCACGCCGGCATTAAACGGCGCAAACGCGATCTCGCGTTGATCGTTTTCGAACGCGAGCAGGCTTGCGCTGCCGTAGTAACCACGAACGACGTCAAGGCGGCGCCGATTACCGTCAGTAGCGAGCACCTCGCCTCCGGAATGGGCGTGCGAGCACTGGTCTGCAATTCCGGCTGTGCCAACGCCTGCACCGGCGAGCGTGGGGATCGCGATGCGCGGGCGACGGCGGCGCAGGCCGCCGCACTGCTCGATGTAGCGCCGCAACAAGTCCTCGTCGCGTCAACCGGCGTGATCGGCGTGCCGCTGCCGCTCGATAGAGTGCAGCGTGGCCTGGAGCGTTGCGTCGAACAACTCGACGAAGGCTTGAAATCGGCGCACGATGCAGCTGAAGCGATCATGACGACCGACCGCGTTCCGAAGCTCGCGGCCTATGCGTTTTATCACGAATCGAAGCGCTACACGATCGGCGGCATCGCCAAAGGTTCGGGCATGATCTCCCCCAATATGGCGACGATGCTCGCCTTTCTTGCGACGGATTTTCCGGTCGCGAAGAACGATTTACAACGCTTGTTGACGGCTGCGGTCACCGATACGTTCAACATGATCTCCGTCGACGGCGACATGTCGACAAACGATGCCGTCTATCTGTTCGCTCCGCAGGGATCGCTCGCACCGCCGCCGCTTTTCGAACAGGTACTCGGAAAGGTCGCACTCGATCTCGCCTTGGCGATGGTCGATGATGCAGAGGGTGCCACGAAGAGATTGGAGGTGCGGATCGTCGGAGCCCACGACTCGGCTCAAGCGCGAGCGGTCGCGCGAGCGATCGTCAATTCGAGTTTGGTCAAAACCGCTCTCTACGGCGAGGATCCGAATTGGGGGAGAATCGTCGCCGCCGCGGGCGCAGCGCGCGTGGGGTTCGAGGATCGAACGTGGTCGCTGGCACTCAACGGGCGGACGTGGGTGGAGCGCGGTGGTATTGAAGCGCTCTCCGAGGCGGAGGCACACCGTCTGTTGGAGGAGCGCGAGATCGTGGTGACGCTCGATCTTGGGCTCGGCGATGCGGGTGCCACGGCGTGGGGCTGCGACCTCTCGCGGGATTACGTGCGCATTAATGCGAGCTATCGGACGTGAACGAAGCGGCACTCTTAGGGAATTACGCGCGTGCGCCGGTGCGCTTCGTTTCCGGCGATGGTTGCTATCTCGTCGATGAGGAAGGTCGGCGTTACCTCGATGCAATCGCCGGCATCGCCGTCTGTGCGCTCGGGCACGCGCATCCGGAGATCGCCGATGCCGTCGCGCGGCAGTCGCGACGGCTGGTGCATGCAAGCAATCTCTATTATCACGAACCCTCAGGGGAGCTTGCACGGGAGCTTACCCGGCGTTCGGGATTTGCGCGAGTGTTTTTCTGTAACTCGGGGACCGAGGCAAATGAAGCGGCGATAAAACTGGCGCGCAAGGCGGCCTATCGGCGCGGCGAGCCCGATCGGAACACGATTCTCGCGTTTAGCGGTGGCTTTCACGGGCGGACGCTCGGGGCGCTGGCAGCGACGGCAAACGCGGCGTATAAAATTGGTTTCGCTCCGCTCCCCGAGGGCTTCGCATGGGCACCTTTCAACGATATTGCTGCACTCGACGCGGCGATCGACGATCGCACCGCTGCCTGCATCATCGAACCGGTGCAGGGTGAGAGCGGAGTTCACCCCGCGCGCGAAGATTTTCTACACGAACTACGTCGCCTCTGCAGCGAGCGCGGCGCACTCCTAATTTTCGATGAAGTGCAGTGTGGAATGGGACGATTGGGCGATCTCTTTGCGTTTCAGAGCGTCGGAGTGCGCCCCGATCTTGTTACGATGGCAAAGGCGCTGGGAAACGGTTTACCGATTGGAGCGATGCTCGTCGACGGCGCGCTCGCCGAAGCGTTGCAACCCGGCGATCATGGTTCGACGTTCGGAGGCTCTCCGGTCAGCGCGGCGGCAGCGCTCGCGCACCTGCAAATTCGCGACAAGCTCGATCTCGATGCTCGCGTTCGTGCAGTCGGCGCGCATGCAATGGAGGGCTTGGCCGCGATAGCGCGCGCGCTTCCAGCGTATGTGGAGGCTCCGCGTGGGCGCGGGCTCCTGCTGGGGCTTCCCGTACGGGAGCCGCTGCGGGCGGTCGCGATCGCCGAGGAGTTACGCGAGCAAGGAATCCTTGTCGGTACCGGTGGTGGGAACACGCTGCGCCTCGCTCCGCCATTGATCGTATCGGTCGAGGAGATCGATCGACTCATCGCTGCGATCGCTTCGGTGATTGCGGGGATGGGGGCTCGCGTTACGAAGTAGGCTTTTATGAACAGGATTGAGGAAGTGCGTCGACTCCCATCGCCGGCGCCGCGACCGCAAGCACTCGCTTACGATGGAACGTACCTGTGGATGGGATCGATAACGACGGGGCGGCTCTATGCTATCGATCCGTTGCATTGGACCGTGCACGAAGAGGCGCCGGCGCCCGGTATGCCGTGGGGTATGACGGTGGTGGGCGAAGAATTACGCGTCGTCTGCGGCTTTGGCGAGAACGACGATCGCTATATCTGCCGCTTTATCCCCGGACATGGGTTTAAGGAACATGAGAGAATCGCGTGCCCGGATTTCACCGGTTCCCAACTCGGTTACGACGGCGAGATGCTCTTTCTCTCGCAATTTTACAATAGCCGGGTGCTCGAACTCGATGCGCGCGGCGGCATCGTTCGCAGTATCCCCGCGCCGCGCCAGATCTGCGGACAGACGATCCTCGACGGCACGATCTACCTTCTCACCACCGACGATGAAACGAAGCCTGAATATTTCCTCACGCAAATCGATGCTCG
>DAHUYY010000102.1 GCA_027306845.1 Vulcanimicrobiota bacterium
GTGCATGGAGAGTCGAGCGAACGCGCGATTGCGACGATCGACGAGCTCGCTCGTGCGTTCTCGGAGCTTACCTTCGAAAACGCCGACGGGCGGATTCCGATCTCGCTGGCCTGCGGATACGCGCTGGCTCCGATGGATGCGATCTCTCGCGTCGATCTCATCGCCTTATGCACGCACCGCCGTCGCCTCAGCCGCAAACGGGGCGGTGCGCCGGTCGGCGACGATGAGATCGATGCGTTGGCGCTCAACGGTCACTTCGCCGAGGTGCAGACGCTCGTCGACGCGCTGATGGATCGCGATCCGTTTACGCGCGTCCACCTCGTTCACGTCAACGCGATGGCCAAGCATTGGTCGGAGGCGAATCTCGATCTTCGACCCTCGGAGTTCTCGACGTTCATGCAGGCGAGCCTGTTGCACGATCTCGGCAAGCTGCTCGTCTCCGACCGAATTCTCGTGAAGCCGGGGCGACTGACCGCAGCGGAATATCGCTCGATGCAAGAGCACGCTCGCTTCGGCCATAACATCCTCTCGGATTTTCACCGCTTCGACGATGTGGCGAGGGTCGTCGCCCAGCATCACGAGCGCTGGGACGGGAAGGGCTACCCCAACGGTATCGCCGGCGAGGATATCGACCGGCTCGCCCGAGCGGTGGCGATCCTCGATGCCTTCTCGGCGATGGTCGACGACCGCCCCTACCATCGAGGCATCACCGAGGCCGAGGCGATCCTGGAGGTGCGCCGATGCGCCGGGACCCAGTTCGATCCGGAGCTCGTCGAACGCTTCGTCGCCTGGCGCGCGGAAGGCGGCACGGCGGACGCGGTATAAAAGCCCCCGGTATGCGCCCGTAGCTCAACATTGGATAGAGCAAGGCACTCCTAAGGCCGAGGTTGTGAGTTCGAGTCTCACCGGGCGCAAAAGGTCTCCCCTTCCCCCTTGCATAGCGCTATCGTGCGTGCTATCGTAAGAAGCCGAACGGAGCGCGCCTCCGTTTCTTTCATGTATTAAGGACGATCGATGGCCAAGAAAGAGAACCGCGTGATGGTTGTGATGGCGTGCACGGAGTGCAAACGCCGGAATTACAACACGCAGAAGAACAAGCAAAAGACGACCGAGCGTCTCGAATTGAAGAAGTATTGCCGCTTCTGCCGTTCGCACCGTTCCCATCGCGAGACGAAGTAATCCACCCAAAGGGCGGTAGCTCAATTGGTAGAGTAGCGGTCTCCAAAATCGCCGGTTGCAGGTTCGAGTCCTGTCCGCCCTGCCATTCCCAATCGAAAGACGAGACGTGGTGAACGAGAAGAAAAACGTAGCGAACCGACAAGCAGCCTCGATGGCTCGCGCGAGCGCAAACCTCGCCGCGGGCGATTTCGTGCGCAGCGTGTGGTTGGAAATGAAGCGCGTGACCTGGCCGACTCGCGATGAGTGGGTCGGTGCGACGGTGCTGACGATCGGCCTCGTGGTCTGTCTGGGGATCTTTACCTACGTCGCCGATCAGTTCTTCGGCTTCCTCTTCAACTTCGTGCATCCGTTCTAGGTGTCCGCGTGACCGATATGGATCATCTCGAAGAACTCGTCGAACGCGATGCCGCACCCGATTCGGGGCCGGTCGGCGATGAAAAGAAGAACTGGTACGTCGTTCATACCTATTCCGGCTACGAGAATAAGGTAAAGGCGAACCTCGAGCGCCGCATCCACTCGATGAACATGCAGGACAAAATTTTCCGCGTGCTCGTTCCGATGGAAGATGAAGTCGAGTTCAAAGACGGCAAGCGCAAAGTTACCCCGAAGAAGGTTTTCCCCGGCTACGTGCTCGTTGAAATGGTGATGGACGATCGCTCGTGGTATGTCGTGCGCAACACGCAGGGCGTGACCGGCTTCGTGGGCAGCACCGGGCCCGGCGAAAAACCCGTGCCGTTGCAAGATAAAGAAGTGAAGACGATCCTCAAGCAGATGGGCATCGAGGCGCCGAAGTTGAAGATCGATTTCAACAAGGGCGACCGCGTCAAAGTCACCTCGGGGCCGTTCTTCGATTTCACCGGCGTCGTCGACGAAATCACTCCCGAGAAAGAACGTTTGCGCGCGCTGATCTCCATCTTCGGACGCGAGACTCCGGTCGAGCTCGAGTTCTTCCAGGTGGAAAAGGTCTAACGACCGCATAAAATTCCCGTCGACGGTCACCCCGACGTCGAAATGGGAGAGGCTCGCTCCGAGCCGCTGAAACGGGGGAGATGCGGTACGCCGCTTCGTTAAACAAGGAGAGAGCATGGCTAAGAAAATGATCGGCAAGATCGGGTTACAGATCCCTGCCGGCAAAGCAAACCCGGCGCCGCCGATCGGCCCGGCATTGGGCCCCTACAGCCTCAATATCATGGATTTCTGCAAGCAGTACAACGAACGTACCGCTTCGCAGGCCGGCATGATCATTCCGGTCGAGATCACCGTCTACGACGATCGCACCTTTACGTTCGTCACCAAGACTCCCCCGGCGTCGTTTCTCATCAAGCAAGCCCTGAAGATCGAATCGGGAAGCAAAGAGCCGAACCGGAACAAGGTCGGGAAGCTGACGAACGCCCAACTCGAAGAGATTGCGAAAGTAAAGATGCCCGACATCAACGCCAACGATCTCGATGCGGCGAAGAAAATCGTCGCCGGAACCGCGCGTTCGATGGGCGTTGAGGTGGAGGCGTAAGATGGCTCGCACGTACGGAAAACGTCTTCGCGCACTCACTGCCGATTACGATAAAAAACAGCTTTTTTCAACCGTTGAAGCGGTCGCGCTCGTCAAAAAGAATGCGAACGCAAAATTCAATGAGACCATCGAAGCGCATATTCGTTTGGGCGTCGACCCGAAGAAGAGCGATCAGACGGTTCGCGGCACGGTATTGCTTCCTCACGGAACCGGGCGCACGGTGCGCGTGATTGCGTTTGCGAAGGGCGATAGCGCTCGGGCCGCAACCGAAGCCGGTGCCGATATCGTCGGCGACACCGATCTGATCGAAAAACTCAAAGGTGGTTTCACCGAGTTCGACGTCGCGGTCGCGACCCCCGATATGATGGCGCAGGTCGGTAAGGAACTCGGGCGCATCCTCGCGCAGAAGATGCCGAACCCGAAGGCCGGTACCGTCTCGCCGAATATCGGCGCCGCCATTCGCGATATCAAAGCCGGTAAAGTTGAGTTCCGCCTCGATAAAACCGCGATCGTTCACACGATCGTCGGCAAGGCGAGCTTCGATGAAGCGCAACTCGCCGAGAACGTTAGCACGCTGCTCGATGCAATCGTGCGCGCGAAACCGGCGTCCTCGAAGGGTACCTATCTGCGGAGCATCACGCTCGTGAGTACGATGGGCCCGGGCGTCAAGGTCGACCCGAATCGGGTGAAAGCGACCGCCTAACCCTCGATCGGCGTTACCCGTCCCGTTGCAAGGTCGTAGGTTCCACCTACGACCTTGAGTTTTTTTCGTGCGATTGCGTCGGCGACGATCGAGGAGGTATGACGGATCTCTGCCACGGTCACGCGGACGTTCTCCGCGACCGCCGCTTCGATCCAGCCCTCATCGCGTCGGGTTGCGCGTGCAACCGGCGTGAGGCGATCGACGAGATGCTGGATCGTACCCGGAGCCGATTCCCCGCCTGCGAGAAAGTCGACGGCCGCCGTCAATGCGCCGCAAGAACTGTGCCCCAGGACGAAGACCAACTGCGCGCCGAGGATGGCGATGCCGTATTCAAGCGTCGCGAGGCCGTAGGTATCGATGAAATTTCCGGCGACGCGAATGACGAAGAGATCGCCGGCTGGGCGATCGAAGAGCGTCTCGACCGGAACGCGCGAGTCCGAGCAGCCCAAAACGACCGCGAACGGATGCTGCGCGGAGGCGAGCTCGACGCGATGCGCGCTCTGCAGGCCGAAGTTCGGGTGCCCCTCGGTAAAACGCCGGTTTCCCGCTTCGAGCTCGGCGAGGGCCGAATCCGGACTCATCGCTCGTTGCCGTTCCTCGCGGTCCATTCGTTCGTCCACTCTTCCTTGCGTGCGGCACCGGAGCTATGGTAGAATACGCGCGGCTCCAAAGACCGTAGGTCCCCCGAGCGGGGGGTAATGCCGTAGAGGCGCCTACAGTAGGACGTGAACTCCGATGATGTCCCGCGAGAATCCTCTCGCGCCAGATTCGCGTGCAAGCGCCCTCCGGACGGATGGAGCGCTTTTTTACTGTATCTCATCAGGAAGCAGAGCGTTATGCCAACCGCACGCAAAGAAGCCTCGGTACGAGAGCTGCGCGACCGGCTTGCCGGTGCGCAGAGCGTGTTCCTAACGAATTACCAGGGTCTCACCGTCGATGAAATTACGAAGCTCCGCACGGCGCTTCGTCCCGACGGAAGCACCTACGCAGTCGTCAAGAACACCCTCTTCAAAATCGCCGCCGACGGCGAACTCGCGTCGATGTTCGAATCGTACCTTCACGGTCCGACCGGCATCGTCTTCGCGGGCGTCGACCCCGTCGCTCCGGCGAAAGCACTCCAAGAATTCTCCGACAACGTGAAAACGTTGGAGGTGAAGGCTGCCTACGTTGACGGTAAATTCGTCGACGCAAAGCAGGTCGCAGTGCTTGCAAAACTCCCGCCCAAGGCCGAACTCATCGCGAAAATGGTCGGCTCGCTGGCAAGCCCGTTGCGCGGTCTCGTGACCGTTCTTTCGGGAAACCAAAGCGGCCTCGTTCGCACCCTTCAAGCAATTCGCGAGCAGAAACTCGCGCAATCCGGTTTATAAGAGAGGATTTCAATCATGGCAGTTGCCGAAATTATCGAACATATCGACAAACTCACCGTTCTCGAACTCGCCGACTTAGTCAAGCAGCTCGAGGAAAAATACGGCGTTAGCGCCGCCGCCCCGGTTGCGATGATGGCCGCTCCGGCAGCCGCAGCTCCGGCCGCCGAGAAGACCGAATTCGACGTCGTGCTCGCCGATGCGGGCCCCGAGAAGATCAAGGTCATCAAAGCGGTTCGCGAGATCACGAGCCTCGGACTGACCGAAGCGAAATCGTTCGTCGAAAGCGCTCCGAAGGCGATCAAAGAAGGCGTCGCCAAAGACGAAGCCGAGAGCATCAAGAAGAAGCTCGAAGAAGCCGGCGCGAAGGTCGAAATCAAGTAATTTCAACCTCGTAAAGAGAAGGGGGACGCGACGCAATATTGCGTTGCGTCCCTCTTTTTTATCGTTCTTCGTTCGCCACTTCGGAAAAAGGAAATCTCGCCGATGCAACAGCCAACCGCACCGCCCGCACTGACGGTCGTCATCTATCTTGCCGCCTTTGCGCTCGTGCTCTTTCGCATGTCGCGCCCGCAGTGCATCAGCACCACGCGCCTGTGGATCGCGCCGGGCTTGCTGACGTTCGTGGGGCTTTGGGCGATCTATACCGAGCAGTCGCTTACCCCATCGCCGCTCTGGGAGATCCTCCTCGCATCGCTCCTTGGCGTCGCGCTCGGGGTGCCGCTCGGTCTCATCCGCGGCGCTCACACGCCGGTCGAGGCGACGAAAGATCCGGGCGTGATGATGCTGGGGTCGGCGCTGATACCGGCGTCGATCTATGTGACGGCGTTCGGCGCACGCTTACTTCTGCATGTCATCTTTCCGATCGGCAGCGCGATCGGCGCCGTCGTCGGTGACGGAATCCTCGTTTTTGCAGTTGCGTTCCTCGCCGTGAGTTATTTCGCGATCTACCGCAAATATATCGCGTTGGAAAAATAAGAACGGCGCCGCACGTGTGCGACGCCGTTCGAGGAGCGTGCTCGGTCGCTCTTTAGTGAACGAGGAACCCGACGAGTAAGAGTGCGACGATGTTGAGCACCTTGATCATCGGATTGATCGCCGGGCCGGCCGTATCTTTATAGGGGTCGCCGACGGTGTCGCCGGTGACCGCCGCCTGATGCGCGACCGATCCTTTTCCGCCGAAGTGGCCTTCTTCGATGTATTTCTTGGCGTTATCCCACGCGCCGCCGCCCGTCGTCATCGAGATGGCGACGAAGAAGCCGGTCACGATCGAGCCGACGAGAATGCCGCCCATCACCTGAGCTCCGGTATCGCCTTGCAGCACGTTAAAGACCGAGAGCAAGACCACGATGACCGGGACGCCGACGGGAATGAGTGCGGGGAGAATCATCTCCTTGAGCGCAGCTGCGGTGACGATGCTCACCGTCGTGCCGTAGTCGGGTTTCTGCGTGCCGGCCATGATGCCGGGCATCTCGCGGAATTGACGACGCACTTCCTCGACGACGGCGCCGCCCGCTCGTCCGACCGCTTCCATCGAGAGCGAGGCGAAGAGATAGGGAAGCAGACCGCCGAGAAAGAGCCCGACGAGAACGTACGGATTGCCGATCGCGAAGAGGTCGGCGACGCCGGCTGCACACGATGCGCCGCCGAGTGCGCCGCATTTGTGTTTGGTGAGTTCCTGAAGGAAGGCTGCAAAGAGCACCACCGCGGCAAGCGCCGCCGAACCGATTGCGTAGCCCTTCGTGACCGCCTTCGTCGTATTTCCAACGGCGTCGAGCGGGTCGGTGATATCGCGTACTTCCTTCGGCATCTCCGCCATCTCGGCGATACCTCCGGCGTTATCGGTGATCGGTCCGAAGGAATCGATGGCGACGACGATGCCGGCCATCGAGAGCATCGACATGACCGCGATTGCGACGCCGTAGAGGTTGGCGACGCCGAACGAAACCAGAATGCCGGCGACGATGACGATTGCGGGCAACGCGGTTCCCTGCATCGAGACGGCGAGCCCGGCGATCATGTTCGTCGCGTGGCCGGTAATCGAGGCCTTCGCGATGCGCTGTACCGGCGAGAATTGCGAGCCGGTATAGTATTCGGTGATAAACGTAATCAGGCCGGTGACCGCGAGGCCGACGAAGGCGCTGATAACGATCGCCGTCGGGCTCACGCTGCTTCCGGTGAAAACGTTCTGTGCG
>DAHUYY010000103.1 GCA_027306845.1 Vulcanimicrobiota bacterium
GGCGTGGAGCCCCAACAGTGCCCAGGCATCGGCTCCCTCGGCGATGCTGCGTGCCGGTGCCGAGAGTGCATGCGCGCGCTGCTCGAGCCGATCGACCGCCGCGGGATCGGCACCCGGTAAGACCTGCGCCATAACGCCGCCGGCGGCGCGCACACCCTCGGGGCCCATGAGCACGCCGAGCGCGACGACCGACGGAATTTGCTCGGAGTTTGCGAGGTAAAACGCGACATCCTCGGCGATCTCGCCGGTCATGAGCGGCACGACGCCGTTATACGGTTGACCGATTGCATACGATTTCGTAACGTGCAGCGTTCCGCTTCCAACGATGCCGGCGACATCGGCTTTTCCCAACGCATTCGGAGGGAGTTCGGCGAGCGGATGTGCGGCATAGGCGCGCGCGCCGAGCGTCCCGTCATCGAGCAGGCGGCAATCGGCGGAGAACGTTCCCAGAGCCCCGTCGCCCGAGATGCGCAGCGTCACCCATTCGTGCGGAGCGAGCGAGATGCCGAAGAGCGCGCTTGCCGCGAGGAGCCGCCCCATCGCCGCGGTCGCCGTGGGGCTCGAATCGTGGCGCCAGCGCATCTCGGCGACCGAGCGCGTCGCGACGACGGCGGCGAAGGCGAGCCCGGAGCCCGGGGCGACGGCGGAGACGACTCGATCGAAGTTCATATGGGAGCGGAGTCTCGTCCAGGGTGCGCCGACTTCCTGCCCGAAACGCGCGCGCATGCGTATTGCGGTGATCCACGGTGCCAACCTGAGCCTGCTCGGCGAGCGCGAACCTGCCGTCTACGGTACGATGACGCTCGCGCAGCTCGACGCCGAGATCGCTCGTGAGGCAGAGATGCTTGGGATCTCGGTGACGACGGGGCAGTACGAGGGCGAAGGAGAGATCGTCGGGGCCTTACATCGCGCGCGTCTTGAGTGCGAGGGGGTCGTTTTAAACCCCGGAGCCTACGCGCATTATTCCTACGCGATCGCCGACGCCATCGCGAGTATCGCGATTCCCGTGGTCGAAGTCCACCTCTCGAATACCGCCGCGCGCGAGGATTTTCGCCGTCGCAGCGTCACCGCGGCGGCTTGCCGAGGTGTCGTCGCCGGATTCGGCGCCGATTCCTACCGCCTCGCATTACGGGCGCTCGCAAAAAAAGCCTGAAAAACCGGGGGTTTTTGCTCGGTTTTCGAGAGGATGCTTCCGATATCGTGCGTATAGAACGCCATCGGGCGGCGCCATTCGAAACCCACATTGATGCTGCCGGCGCGCCGTTGCTTATAGGAGATTACGAGTTTGACCAAAGCCGATTTGATCGAAAATGTCGCCTCATCCGCGGAGCTCTCGAAGCGTCAGGCGGGCGAGATTGTGAACATGATTTTCGACGACATCGAGAAGGCGCTGCAGAAGGGCGACCGCGTTGCGCTGACGCCGTTCGGCAGCTTCGTCGTTCGTGCGCGTAAAGCACGCGAAGGACGCAACCCTAAGACCGGCGAGAAAATTAAAATCGCCGCTCGCAAGGTACCGGCGTTCGTTGCCGGTAAGGGCCTCAAAGATGCCGTCTCGGGCGGACGTTCCGGCGGAGCGAAAAAAGCCGCCGCAAAGAAAGCCCCCGCAAAGAAAGCCGCTCCCGCCAAGAAGAAGGCGGCCAAAAAGGGCCGTCGCTAAAGGATTCCTGGAGCTCTGAAGGGCCGCCGTCCGGCGGCCCTTTTTTTTATCCAACGAGCTTCGGAGAGGAAAACAGCGCGGGAGCTCTTAATTGCCTCCAGCCGGAGCACTCGCTCCCTCCACTGTTTCGGGCTGTAGCGCAGCTTGGTTAGCGCGCTTGACTGGGGGTCAAGAGGTCGCTGGTTCGAATCCAGTCAGCCCGACCATGAAAAACCTCGCCAAATAAAGATTTCGGCGAGGTCTTTTTTTTTGTACGAATCCGCGTGCTTAGCGTTTACCGCCGATCCCGCGAAAAATACCGCGACCGAGTCTTCCGAATGCTCGCCAGAAGATGTGCTGCCCCGCGCGCCGCACGATCTTCTCGGGGTTTCCCGAGGCGATCGCCTCGGCATCTCCGAGCATCGACCCGGCGCGATAGAGGCCGTGGCGCACCGCTCCGATGCTCGCACCGGCGCCGAGCCCGGCGATCGTTACCGCGGCGACTCCGGGTGCGCTCGACGGCTTCGTCGGCGGCGCGTGCGCTGATTGGGGCGCCTGCACGTATGCCGTCGCGGCGCAATCGAGCGAGGTGCTGACGACGACGTCGAGATGTTGGTTGACATTGGCGAGGATCTTCGCTTCGGTCTCGGCGGGCATGCCGTCCATCGCGAGCGCGAGCACCATCTTTATCGCCGAATTCATCGCTGCCACGGCGCTCTTTTCAGCGCGTTCGCCATCGAGCCCGGAGTTTTGAAAGGTTGCCTTTGCGTTCGAGCCGTCGGAGGTCGGGAGGAGCATGTTTCCCATCCTTTCGGGTGCGAGCGTTCGGGAGAGCGGCTGCATTCTCTGCTCGCACGGCCGATATCTCCAGGTGGGAGGCTATCATGCGCACTATTGCTTCAGCTGCTCTTGCGGCTGCACTCGCACTGCTCGCTGCGGCTTCGGCGGCAGCACAACTCGGTCCGGCGACCGCTGCCGGGCTCGATGCCGAAAGCGCCGCGGCGGCTCGCCGCGTGATGATGGAGGCGCTTCGACATGGCGGCAATCACGGCGGCTGCACTCCGCTACCGGCGGGCTGGGCGGTGCTAAACGCGACGGTGCGGTTGCCGGCCTCGTACGGCGGCTACGGCGCTTGGGTGAATATCGCCGAGTTGTTGCCGAGCGGCGAGAATCTACCGCATTTTTTAAGGAGTCACAGCGGTGGAGCGTTCTACCGCACCGCTTCGGGGTCGGAGCGATCGGTGCGGACGCTACTCTGCGCACCCGCCGGCTTTACCTATTGGCTGATCGTTGATTCCGGGAGCGCAAAGGTCGCCGTCGGAAAAGTTACCTTAATGCATGCGGGGCGCACCTATCGCGCCGTGCTGACGGCCCCGCCGTTCGGTCGCGCGGCGAGCGCTCCCGCGCCTGCAGCGACCGCAGCGACCGCAGCGACCGCAGCGATGACGCCGCAGCAGCATCGACAGCTGCAAAATTATATGCTCGCGCACATCGTTTCGCTTCCGTCGTACGGAATGAAAGCGATGCAGATCACACCGCGTTTCTGGGAGCTCGTACACGCCGGAGCGGAATTTCGACCGATTCGTGGAGTCGTTATCGTCGAGATCGGTAGCGGTGGCTGGGCCGCCTCGCAGGGCTTCCAGCCGTTCGACGTCGTCACTGCCGTCGACGGTGTCTCGTTTGCGACGCTCGACGCATTCGAACGGCTCGTTCGCTCGTATTCCGGTCATTTGCGCTTTACGATCGTTCGTAAAAAACGGCGCTTTGTGCTCGCTCCGAACGATGCGAACGCGTGGCATCCCCCAAGCGTCGGGCCGGGCTTCCTCCCGCCGGCGACGCCTCAGCCGTGAGGGTGGAGTTGCGTGAGCACGTAGAGCGCGATATCGTGCAGGTCGCGTTTGGACATCTGCCAGCGCGGCATGACCGAACTGAGTTGCATTCCCGTATTGTCGACGCCGTGCGCGATCGCACGTTCGAAATCGGCGATCGTCCAGTCTCGCGTCGGCGCGCTCATGCCGGGCATTCCCGGCATAGCAGTCGTCGAACTCGCCGAACCGGATGAACCCATGTTGTCGAGCATGTGCGCGTGAGGACCGAGTTGAGCGCTAATCGCCCCATCGGGGAGGCGCACGCCGCCCACGCCCGTCGGTTGGTGGCAGACCGCGCAACTCTGGTAGACGCGCAGCGGATCGGGGCCGTGAATGCGTACGCCGGCGAGATCTTTGCCGGTATAGAAGATCGCGCGACCGTTCTCGATTGCGTGCGCGCGCGCCGCTGAGAGCCCGTGCAGGTTGGGGGGCGGCTGCATCGTCCCGGGCGGCATGCGATTGCGGAACCACGGCCCCGCCCAGAGAAGTTGGTACTGCGTTATCGGCGTGGCGCCGGGGGCGGCGAGATCTTCGACGGTCAGCACGATATTCGGGCGAAGATTGAGAGCCGCGTCGAGAATGTAATTCGTCGTGATGCTCCCGAGGCCGTCGTTGATGCGCTCGTAACGGGTATCGAGATGAAGCCACGGGCGCACTGCGTAGATCGATTCGAGCGAATAGGCCTGGCTCGTACTGCTCGCGGTCGATAGCGGTAACGGGAGCGTGTCGTGTCCGATCGTTCCGATCGCCAAGAAGTTAAAACGGCCGACATCGTACGAAGCGAGCGCCGCTTCGCGCGAATAGCGGTCGATCGCTCCACCGGAATTCAGAATCGATCCAAAGAGCGTCGCAAAACCGCCCGACCAACGCTTCTCGGGGGAAAGAAATTGGAGCGATGCGCTCCATGCGTTTCCTTCGGTCCCGCTTGCAAATGCGTGCTCGATGGGCCCGTTACCCGCGAGATAGGCGATATTGCCGATGAGCCCACTCGCGCCGACCTGCGTGTAGGAGGCTCCCCAGCGGTTATCTGCTAAGGTCGCTGCGTTCGATCCAACCTGCATGCTCGCGATACCGTAGCCGCTCAACGAGAGCGATTGGCTGATCCACGGTGCAAAGACCGGCGTTGCAAAACGGCCGACCTGGAGGCTCCCATTCCCGCGATCCAAGGTATTATCGGCGAGCCAGAGTTGATCGACCGAGCTGCTCGGAAAGCCGCCGCTCACCATCGGCACCGTTGCAAAGTACGAAAGATCTTTGCCGAGAAAGCCGGCAGAGATTAATTGCACGAGCGAACTCGAAAGCGAGGGCAGCCCGACCGGGGCGGGGTGCGAGGCATTTGCGGTTGCCTCGAGTGCGACGGGGAGCGAGCGATTCTGCATCATCTGCAAATGTCGGTTGAGTCCGCGCGAAAAATTCGTCATCAACACGTAGCGCCCATAGCCGTTGAGTTGCGGTACGACGGTATGGCAGAGCGCGCAGTTCGCTCCCCCTTGGCCGTTGGCGAAGAGCGGCACGGCGGAAGCCGGTCGCGGTGCGGCGAGCGTTGAGAGGAACAGAGCGAGCGCCCATATGATGGTGGGCGCCATCGCGACCCGTCGCAACACGATTCTCATGGATCGAAGATTCCGACGCCCTCTTCCCGTCCGCCTGTAGCGATTGCGTCGAATTTTTCAACGTCGCGACCGCGGCGTGCAATCGACGAACGGGGCAGGCGAAACTCCAGGTGGGGCCCGAAGGAGCCCGGGTGAAGCTCTATATCTCGTGCGACATGGAAGGAACGGCGGGGGTCTGCTCCTGGAATCAGTGCGACCCGACCAACACCACCGAGTATCCGATCTATCGTCGAATGATGTCGCGCGAGGTTCGTGCGGCGATCGAGGGTGCGCGAAGCGTCGAACCCTGCGATGTCTTAGTGAACGATTCGCATTCGCGCATGCACAACCTACTCTTCGAAGAGCTACCGAACGATATCCGCGTGCTCTCGGGATATCGGAAGGCTTTTTCTATGGTGCAGAGCGGTGACGAAGGGTTTGAAGGAGCATTTTTCACCGGTTATCATGCGGGCATCGGCGTCGAACGTGCGGTGCTCGCGCATACGTACTCGCCGAACGTGCTTTACGGCGTGCGCGTCAACGGAGTGGAATTCGACGAGGCGTTGCTCAATGCGGCCTTTCTTGGAGAGTTCGGCGTTCCGGTACTTTTGGTGACCGGCGACGAAGCGCTCTGCACCGCGGTTCGGGGACACCTTCCTTGGGTGGAATGCGCGCAAGTGAAACGTTCCATCGATTACTATTCCGTGGATTCCCTGACCCCCGCCGCCGCAATCGCGCTGATCGTCGATGCCGCTCGATCGGCGATGCTGCGCCGCACGCAGGCGCGTCCGTTTCGCGTCGAGGGGCCAGTCACGTTGCAGATCGAGACGGTCGGCGTCGAGTGCGCCGATTATATTGCGCTCGTACCGGGTTTCGCGCGCGTTGGCGGGCGGTCGCTCCGTTTCAACGCCGCAAGCTATCTGCCGGTCTTTCAGGCGTTGATCGCCGCTATGCGTATCGGCCGCTCGGCGGCCGAGCGGGCATAAAGAGAACCCACCGAGTAATCATTTCGGTGGGCTCTCCGTTCGCGCGAATTTGCGCGCGAATTAGCGGTGCATCGATTGACGCATCGCTTTCAGCTTTTCGATCGCGGCATTCTGCGCTGCAATCGTCGTGCGGGCGAACGCAATCGCTTCAGGATCCTTCCCGTATTTCACCTCGACTCGTGCCATCGCGAGAGTCGCGCGAGCGTGTCGCAAGGCGATGGTAACGTAATCGAGATCCGGGTTTCCCGACCATTTCGCTGCGTGGCCGGATCGGGGCGCGCCCATTGCGCCCATCATTGCATCGCGCATGGCGATCTCTGCCGGGGTCGATGCGCTCGACATCATGCCGCCCATCGCATGGCAGGCACCGTTCTGCCCCATACCACCGCCCATGCCGCCGCCCATACCGGGCATCGGCATCATCGTGCTCTGCGGGGTCGTCTGCTCGACCCCCCGAACGATATTCGGAGAGGTGACGGCCATCGCCCCGAGCGTGAGGATCGCGGCGAGCGCGACCCGTTTGAAAATGAGGATATTCATGATGTGACAAGGCTAACGCGTCGATATCCACAAGCAAAGAATCTTGCGTCGCACGCCCTTCTATTCTCTCGTCGGCGATCGCTTAGACCGCGAGCGGCCCCGCCGGCTCGTTCGGTGCGGCCTCCGCGAGAAAGGCGCGCACTTCGTCGTCGGTCGTCTGCGAAAAATCTTGGTAATACGCCCCGACCGCCTCGAACGGCTCGGGTTGAAGCAGGCATACGAGGGAATCGGCGAGCGATTCGATCGCATCGCACGCTTCACGGGAACCGACGGGAACCGCAACGATAACCGAGC
>DAHUYY010000104.1 GCA_027306845.1 Vulcanimicrobiota bacterium
CGCATCGCCGCGACGACCCGGTGCCGAATTTCGAACGTCGGCTCGCCGAGGCGGGCATCCTCTCCGCCGAAGCATCGGAGCGCCTAAAGGGCGAGCTGCTCGCCGAGATTAACGAGGCGACCGACCGCGCGGAAGCGATGCCCTACCCCGGCGGCGAAGAACTCTACCGGAACGTGTACGCGGATTCCACCGATCCGTGGCGATAACTCACGCACGATAAGGACAATCTTAGATGGCGAAGACCGATACGAAGGGCAAGAAGCTCGAGCGCAACGGCTTGAGCGACGATCAGTTGCGGGCAATTTTCCGCAACATGCTCCTGCAACGACAGCTCGATAACCGCGGCTTCCAGCTCAACCGCCAGGGGAAGGTTCCCTTCGCGCTTGGGAGCGAGGGGCATGAGGCGCTGCAGGCCGGCGCCGCGATGGCGTTTCAGCGCGGCAAAGATTTGCTCGCACCCTATTACCGCGATCTCGGCCTCGCGCTGGGCATCGGGCTGACTTCCTACGAGATATTGCTCTCGCTCTTCGCGCGCGCCGCCGACCACAACGGCGGGCGCCAGTTCCCCAATCATTACTCGAGTAAATCCGCCGGACTCATGTCGTTCTCGTCGATTCTCGCGGCGCACATTCCGCATGCCGTCGGCGCCGCATACGCGATGAAATATCGCGGCGAGCGCGGGCGCGCGGTGCTGGTGACCTGCGGCGACGGCACGACCAGCGAGGGCGAATGGCACGAGTCGGTCAATTTCGCTTCGATCCATAAGCTCCCAATCGTTTTTCTCGTCGAGAATAATCTCTGGGCGATCTCGACGCCGATCGAACACCAGATGGGGCAGCCGGAGATTTGGAAACGCGCCGCCGGATATGGAATCCCCGGCCACCGCTTCAACGGTTTCGACCCGATCGAAACCTACGGCAGCGTCAACGAAGCGCTCGACCGCGCGCGCAGCGGCGGCGGCCCGACCCTGCTCGAAGGCATGTGCTACCGCTTCCTCGCGCACTCGACCGACGACAACGATATGACCTATCGCACCAAAGAAGAGGTCGCCGCGCATCGTAAAGAGGATCCGGTGCCGCGTTTCGAGCGCGTGCTGATCGATCACGACGTGATGAGCGCCGCCGATGTCGAGCAACTCAAGCGCGACGTCTTACGCGAGACCAACGAGGCGACCGATCGCGCCGAAGCGATGCCGTACCCGACGGCAGCCGATCTTTACACGCATCTCTACGAAGGAGCCTGGCAGCCGTGGCAGTGAGCAGCCCCACCCAAACCTCGCAAATCATGAATAACGTCGATGCCGTGCGCGCGACGCTCTACGATGCGATGAAAAACGATCCACGCACGGTGATCCTTGGCGAGGATGTCGGCGCGCGCGGCAACGTCTTTCTCATCACGAAGGATTTCGCGAAAGAGTTCGGCCCGCAACGGGTTATCGACACGCCGATCGCCGAGGCTTCGATCGTCGGCATCGCCGTCGGCATGGCGATGGAGGGGCTCCGCCCGATCGCCGAGATTCAATTCGCCGATTTTATCTATCCGGCGTTCAACCAAATCGTCGGCGAAGCGGCCAAGACGCGCTATCGCAGCAACGGCGAATACACCTGCCCGCTCGTCATTCGCACGCCTTATGGCGGCGGCGTCCGCGGTGCGCTCTCGCACTCCGTTTCGATCGAAGCGCTCTTCTATCACGTTCCGGGATTAAAAATTCTCGCCCCGGCGTTCCCCGCCGACGTGAAGGGCTTGCTCAACGCGGCGATCGACGACCCCGATCCGGTGCTCTTCCTCGAGCACAAGAAAACCTATCGCCTCATCAAGGGCGAGGTTCCCGACGGGCACTACACGATTCCCATCGGCAAAGCCAACGTGCTCAAAGAGGGCAGCGCGCTCAGCGTCGTCTCCTACGGGCTCTACGTCCACTGGGCGCTCGAAGCGGCGCAGCAGCTCGAACAAGAGGGTATCTCGGTGGAAGTGATCGATCTGCGTTCGATCCGTCCGATGGATAAAACGACGATTCTGCAGTCGGTTGAAAAGACGCGCAAACTGCTCGTCGTGCATGAAGACAACAAATTCGGCGGCATCGGCGCAGAGATCAGCGCGATGGTCGCCGAGGAGGCGCTCTTCTCGCTCGACGCACCGATTCGTCGCCACTGCGCCCCCGACGTGCCCGCGATGGGCTACGCCGAACCGCTCGAACACGAATATATGTCCTCGCCGGCGAAAATCGCCGAAGCGATGCGCGAACTCGCCCGCTTTTAATAGTAAAAACGAAAGAAACGAAACGACATGGCGACCACGATTACGATGCCGCAACTCGGCGAGACCGTCACCGAGGGTACGGTCGCGCAGTGGCTGAAAAAGCCGGGCGAGAGCGTCGAAAAATACGAAGCTTTCGTCGAGGTCTCGACCGATAAAGTCAACGCCGAAGTTCCGGCACCCGTCACCGGGACGCTGCGCGAAATTCTCGTGAAAGAAGGCGAGACCGTCGCAACCGGAACGCCGATTGCGATTATCGACGAAGTCGGCGCCGCGACGCAGAGCAACGCGCACGGCACCGAGCCGACGCAGCAGGTCGCCGACGCGGCGGCTGCTCCGCCCAAGCCGAGCAACGGCAGCACCGCGCATGCCGCGCCTGCTCCGCAAGCGGCGCATGCCGCGCCCGCGCCCGCACGCCCCGCCGAACTCGATATCGCCGGGCTCGAGGCGGCGTTGCGCATGGCGTCGCCGGCGGTGCGCAAACTCGCGCGCGAACACCGCATCGATATTCGCGCCTTACAGGGAAGCGGCACGAACGGTCGCGTGACCGCGCAGGACGTGATCACCGCTGCACAGATGGGCCCGGCAGCAGCGGTCGGGCAAGCGATCGCGGTCGGAACGAATTTCGGCGCGACCGGCGCACCGGCGATGCCGCCGACGCACGCGAAGCCGCCCGCCGGCGGCACCTCCACCTACGGAGAGCCGATTCCGGGAACGACGATTCCGCTCAACCAAGCGCGGCGCATCATTGCCCAGCGCATGGTCGAGAGCAAGCACACCGCCCCGCACGCATGGTCGATGGTCGAAGTCGACGTCACCAACCTTTGGAAGTGGCGTCAGCGTGAGAAAGATAAATTCGATCACGAGACCGGTGGGCTCAAACTCACCATGCTGCCGTTCTTCATCCGCGCGGTCGTCGAATCGCTGGCGGCTTTCCCGCTCATGAACGCACGCTTTACCGATGACGGCATCTACGTCAACAAGGATGTCAATATCGGCATCGCGATCGGCTTGCCGACCAATCTCGTCGTGCCGGTAATTCGAAACGCCGACCAGCTTTCGGTTAAGGGCCTCGCCGTTGCATCGGCACAGCTCATCGATAAGGCGCGCCGCAATAAGCTCGGCGTTGACGATCTCGCCGGCGGCACCTTCACCGTCAACAATAACGGCTCCAACGGCAGCATCGCATCGGCGCCGATCATCAACGGCGGGCAAGCGGGCATCGTCACGATGGAGGCGATGGTGAAGCGACCGGTCGTCACCGCCGACGACGCGATTGCGATCCGCAGCATGATGAACGTTTGTCTCTCGCTCGATCACCGCGTCGTCGACGGCTACGTCGCGAGCGGCTTCCTCAGCGATCTGAAACGTCGTCTCGAAGCGATGGGCCCGGCCGGGATTCTCTAGCACTCCTTCATCGTCGGGAAGATCGTCGCGAGGTTAGCCGCGCTATCGACGGCGACTTCAATCGCTCCGCTGCGCGAGGTCAGCAGGGTCGTCACGCCGGGGCCGTGCCCGGCGACGAACGAGCGACCATGCACGACGGCGCCGATGGTGATTGCGCCTTGCCGATAAATGCGTCCGTAGGAATTATCTGCATCGACGATCGCGACGATGTCGCCCAAACGAAGATCGCGCAATCCGTAGCGTTCGACCATCGCGTCATCGAAGCACTGAATATCGTAGTCTCCGCGTACGACCGTCGAACGGCCGAGCCCGCTTCCCATCACCGCCGCGGGAACGATCTTCGCGACGCTCGCGTGCACGCGCCCCTTACGAACTTCGATGCCCCACGCGTCGAGGAAATCGGGGTCGGCGTTAAACGCACGCACCTCCGGTGCATCGAGCAAACGAATGCCAAGCCCGTAACTACGGACCTGCACCGCATCGCCGATCGCCATCTTCTCCATGCTCGCCGGTTCGAAATCGGCGATCACGTGCTCGATGCCGCCGTGCGTACCCGTGACGCGGCCGAGCGCGCCCTTTGCATCGCCGGAGAGGACGCGCACCGGATTGCCGATGCAGGACATCGCATTGAACGCGATATTCTGGCGGTCGTCGTTATTGCGCATGCTCACCGCTGGTTCGATATGGTCGGCAAGAAAAGCGAAGGCTCCGTCGCCGATCCGTACGTTGGGGTTGATGCCGCCGATGCTCGGCAGCACGAAAGGGTCGCCTTCCGCGCTCACGTCGTAGATTCCGGAATTGATTAGGGCGGGGGCAATGACGCCGGCGACGAGGGTGACGACGAGTTCCTCGCGATTGGTGTGCAACTTCATGCTCGGGGCGAGCTCCTTTGACGGGGATCAGGGTTCGGGTACGGGCGGCGCGAATGAGTAGGGTCGATCGCTATGCCCGCTTTACAGATTCGCAAGCACTTCCGATTCGAAGCCGCACACGCACTTCCCCACCATGCCGGGAAATGCGCGCGCATGCACGGGCATTCGTACCTGCTGGAGGTCGCGCTGCGCGGCCCGCTTCAAGAGGCGGGGCCCGCGACCGGCATGGTTGCCGACTTCGAGAGCATCACCTCGGTCGTCGGGCGCGAGATCGTCGATCGGCTCGACCACCGTACGCTCAATGAGTTCATCGAAAATCCGACCGCCGAGAACGTGCTGCTCTGGATCCGCTCCCGCATCGCCGAAGCGCTCCCGCTGCTCGACGAACTCGTTCTCTGGGAGACGCCTACGGCGTGCGCCGTCTTACGCTGTAACGACCTGCGATGAACGCCGCCGAGACCTCGGAGACGCTACGCATAGCCGAGATTTTTTATACGCTCCAGGGCGAGGGAACGTGGGCCGGCACGCCGGCCGTCTTCGTGCGGCTCGCCGGTTGCAATCTGGCCTGCGATTTTTGTGATACCGATTACGCAATGCGATCGCTGGCACGGGTCGACGAAGTCGTCGCGCGGGTCGGCGAGATCGGCGGCGATTGCCCGATGGTCGTGCTCACCGGCGGCGAACCGTTGGCACAGAGCGCAACTCCGGCATTGATCGAAACGCTCCGCAGGGCCGGTCGGCGCGTACACATCGAAAGCAACGGCACGATTTTTACCGAGTTGCCACGCGATGTCTGGCTCTGCGTCTCACCGAAAGAACGCGTCGATGCACGCATGGCACGACGCGCCGACGAAGTGAAGCTCATCGTCGACCGGCGTGTACCCGAAGAGCACCTCGCACTTTTTCCCGAGCAGCCGACGATTTTTTTACAGCCGGAGGGGAACAAACCCGACAACATCGAGCTCGCGGTTGCCTATGCGCGCGCGCACCCCAAGCGTTTTCGCCTCTCGCTGCAGACGCATAAATTCATCGGGATACCGTAGCGTGCGCGTCCTTGCGGTCTGTGCGACGAATTTCGAACGCGCGCGGATAGCGCTTCCCGAAAAAGTGCAAACGCTACTCTGCGGGGTCGGCCCGGTCGAAGCGGCAGCGCGTACGGCAGCTGCCCTCGTCGGCGAACGCTACGATCTCGTTCTCAATATCGGCATCGCCGGTGCCTTCGAAGGGCGTGCGGCGATCGGCGAGAGCTGCGTCGTCGCCGCCGATTTCATCGAACTCGACCGCGAGAATGGGGAGGCGCTGCGCCTTCCACCGGGCGACCGCCTCTACCCGCGCGCGCAGAGCGACCCGTCGTTGGTCGAAATGCTCGCGGCGAGCGGCATTCCGCAGCGCACCGGCGTTACCGTCTCGCGCGTGACGACCGCAGCGAGCACCTGCGAGCGTCTCTCGGCGTTGGGAGCGGAGATCGAGAGCATGGAGGGATTTGCGGTCTTGCGCGCCGCCGAACTCGCCCACGTCCGCGCGCTGGAACTACGCGGCATCTCCAACCTTGTCGGCCCGCGCGCGAGCGAAACGTGGAATGTCGCGGCGGCCTTCGCCGCGCTCGCCGACGCAACTCATCGCCTTTTCGCTTCCGTGGAGCCGACGTGAACGACAGCATCGCCCTCGCCTACTCACCCTGCCCGAACGACACCTATATTTTCGACGCACTTACGAACGGATTGCTCCCCGATGCACCGCGCGTCAACGTCGTGTTGCTCGACATCGACGAACTCAACGACGCCGCAGCTACGGCGCGCTATCCGCTTACGAAGGTGAGTTACGGTGCGATTCCTTACCTGATGCGCGACTACCGCCTCCTGCGTTCCGGAGGAGCGCTCGGCCGCGGTTGCGGCCCATTGGTGGTCGCTCGCCCCGACCGCGTTCATAGCTGGGCCTCGCTCGACGATCCGCTCGTCGCAATCCCCGGCGAGCGTACGACCGCTTTTCTCCTTCTCCAACTCGCGCTCGGGCGACGCCCGCGCACGCGCATCATGCGTTTCGATGCAATTGTCGGCGCGGTGGCGCGCGGCGAGATCGACGCAGGGCTCATCATCCACGAATCGCGTTTCACCTATCAGAACGCCGGTTTGCACGCATTGCTCGATCTCGGCGCGTGGTGGGAGGAGACGACCGGACGGGCGATTCCGCTCGGCGCGATTCTCGCGCGGCGCGACCTCGGCCGCGAACGGGCGCTGCAGATCGATGCCGCGGTGCGTGCTAGCCTGGCGTTCGCTCGCAACGATGAAGCGGCGATCATGCCGTACGTTCGCGAGCATGCTTTCGAGATGGAC
>DAHUYY010000105.1 GCA_027306845.1 Vulcanimicrobiota bacterium
AGAGCGGGAGCAGCGCCGGCAGCGCCGGCAGCTCCGGCGAGAGCGCTGCCTGAAGCATCGCTTAGACGGGCGGTTCGCTCGTCCCTGAATCGGGCGGCTCCCACTGCCACCCAACCCCGGTGCCGGGCGCACCCGGTTGCGGAGGCACCGCAAACGGTGGTGGAAAGGGAGCGCCGAAGGCCGGTTGTCCCTCGTTCCCGCTCCCGATATCGCCCGGCGGCCCGAAGCCCGCACCCGGCGGCGGCGAAAAATTCGGCGGCGGTACGAAACTCGGTGGGGGCACGAAACTCGGTGGCGGCACGAAGGTTGGCGGCGGAGCCGCTGTGTGTGGCGCGGAGAAGCCGGGGGGCACGCCGGGCGCGCGAATAATCGGAGTCTCGGCAGGCACCGGGGGCGCGGGGAGCGGCGGAAATTCGTAACCATTCTCGGGAGTGATCTCATTGTGCGCGACGCGTACGTCGACGCTTCTTTGTTGTGTCGCCGCGGCGGTCGCCGCGCGGCGTTCTTCGAGCAGCGGTGGTCGCGCGGTGAAAAGCGGTGCAGGCAGATCGCCGACGGCGGCGCCGACGAGAACGTTGCGAACCGGAGGTAGAATCTGTGCGTCGGAGCGACGGGCGATCGTTCGTAACTCCTCGATGATCTCTTCGGGCGCCGCCTCAGCCTTCATCGTGTCGAGCAATAACGCGACCGTGTCGCGCAAATATTGCGGCGGCGGTACCTTGGCAAAAGCCAAGGTGTGTTGAGCGAGTTCGGCCTTGACGCCTTGCATGAGTCGCTTCCAATGATCGATATTTTGGTAGCGCTCGAAGAGCCCCGCAGTGCGCTTCGCTTGGGCATAGAGCGATGCGATACGCTTTCCAAGCGGGTCGGATGGGGGGGCGGGTTCGACGACCGCAACGCGCCCCGCGACGCGTGCGAGTTCGCCGAGAATCTGCGAATGGAAAAGCGGATCGACTTCGTGGAGATAGTGATAGGCGAGGCCCACATCAAAACTCGCCTCGCGTGCGGGAATCACCGACGTGCTTCCACGGAGAAGCGTCGCTCCGATATCGGCGTATTCGGCAATGGCGAGGTCGCGTGACTCGATGACGGTGACCTCTGCACCACGTTCGAGAGCCGCACGTACCGCGCGCGCTTCGTCACCGTAACCGCAGATGAGGATGCGCTCGCCCGCGCGTAAGCCGATAGCATCCCAAATGAGCGCCTCGATATAGCGAGCCTCGGCTTCGAATTCTTGGACCGAATAAACGTAATCGGAGAGCTCCATCACGCGCTCACTCGTTCCAGCCGTTCGAAGAAGTCCGGAAAACTCACGTCGACTTCGTCAACGGAATCAACCTCAACCGGGCCGGCGGCACAGCCGAGCATCGCTGCGGCCATCTGAATGCGGTGATCTCCGAAGCTCTCCACCGGAATCTCGGAGGCGACCGGCGAGCCGCCGTCGATAGCGATTCCGTTGGGAAGATCTTCAGCGACGACGCCGACTGCGGCCAACAAACGGTGGATTGCCGCGAGTCGATCGGATTCTTTATCGCGCAGATCGCGGACCCCGGATATCGTCGTTCGGCCATCGGCGAATGCTGCGGCGATGGCGAGGAGCGGCAGTTCGTCGATCGCGCGCCGCGCGCTCTGCGTATCGATTGCGGTCGCGTGCAACGTCGCGTGTTCGACGAAAAGATCGCCGATCGGTTCGCCGTTGCATTCGCGTCGATTCTTTCGTTCGATTTTCGCCCCCATGGCATCGAGCGCATCGAGCAGCCCCGTCCGCGTCGGGTTGAGGTTGACGTCGCGAATCAGCAGCGCGCTACCACGTGCGAGCGTTGCCCCGACGATGAAGAAGGCCGCCGCGGAGAAATCGCCGGGAACCGCGATCCTCTCTGCGCCTTGGAGTGTGGGCTCGTAGAGATCGATCTCGCTTCCATTCCACGAGATGCCGGCCCCCATCGCCGCGAGCAGCCGTTCGCTGTGATCGCGCGTCTCGCGGTCGCCGGAGATTTTTAGCGGCGTACGAGAGAACAATGCGGCGAAAAGCAATGCGGATTTTATTTGTGCCGACGGCTGAACCAAAATAATATGTCGCGAGCGATCGTTGCTCGCACCGTCGATTTCGATCGGAAGTTTACCCTCGGTACTGACGATGCGTGCGCCGAGTGCGCGCAGATGCGCGGCGACCGGCTCCATCGGGCGACGCGAGAGCGATGCGTCACCGACGAATCGCGCCCGAATACCGAGGCCGGTGCAGAGGCCCAAGAGCATACGAACCGTGGAGCCGGAATTCATCGCGTCGATATCGCCATGAGGATCGTGGAGTGCGCCCCCGCGTACCGTGTAACCATCCCCGTCGCGTGCGATCTCCGCTCCAAGCGCGCTGAGCGCCACGGCGGTCGCTCGAAGATCGCGGCCCGGATTCAAGTTGGTAATTCGCGTCTCGCTCGCCGATGCCGAAGCGAGAATGAGAGCGCGATGCGAGATCGATTTATCGCCGGGTAGGGTGATCTCGCCGCGAAGAGGGTGAGATTCGAAGCGAGGGGAGCGCAAAATCATGGATACTCATCGTTCCACGCATGCCCACAGCGTTCCGGCACGGCGCCCGCGCTCGTCCGGCTTCGAGCAGTCGGGGTCGGCTATAGGTGATTTCGAAGGCTTTCGCCGATATTATCGATATGAGCGATGTATTAGGAGAATCCTCGAAGCTCGTCGGGGGATCGTTACGCGACCTTCAGTACGCGCTTGCGGTCGATGCAAGCAAGAGCTTCAGCCGGGCGGCCGAGCGATGCGGGGTCGCCCAAGCGACCCTGAGCGGGCAGATTCGTCGCCTCGAGGATCGGCTCGGCATCGAACTCTTCGAGCGCGATGGACGAAGCATCCGCACGACGCCGATCGGAGCGCGGATTCTCAGCGAGGCCCGGCAGGCCGTGGAGTCGATCGCGCGCATCGACGAGCTCGCGCGCTTCGCCGCCGATCCCTTCGTCGGCGAAATACGCCTCGGGATCATTCCGACGCTCGCCCCATACCTGCTTCCGCTCTTGCTGGCGAAGGCGCGCGAGAGGCTCCCGAAGGCACCGTTGACGATCGTCGAGGATATGACCGAGCGCGTCACGGCGGCGCTTCGCACCGGGAAGCTCGATGCGCTGTTATTGGCAAGCGAGCCGGAGGCGCCCGGGCTCACCTCCGAGCTGCTCTTCGAGGAGCCGTTCTGGCTCGCCGTCAGCCGTAGTGCTGCCGGTCGTTATCGGGTGCCGGTCTCGCTCGCGTCGATCGACCCGGAGACGCTGATTCTTCTCGCCGATGGACACTGCTTGCGCGATCAGGCGCTCGCGCTCTGCGGCGAACCGCACCTCGCTTCGCGCGTCGGCAGCGACCTGCGGGCGAGCAGTCTCGAGACCGTGCTCAACCTTGTCGCTGCGGAGTACGGCGTCACGATCGTTCCGGCACTCGCCGTCGCTCGCTTGCGAAGCGAACATCGCGATGTCGCTCTTTTGCCGCTTGCGGGTGGTGCCTCGCGAGAGATTCGGATGATCTCTCGACCCTTCGCGCCGCGCCGCCGCGCGCTCGATGCGCTTGGAGCGTTGGCGAGCAGCTGCGGTCGGGAGGGGCTGGCTTTGGTGGGGAAGGTGGGACTCGAACCCACATGAGTTGCCTCGGCCGCTTTTGAGGCGGCTGCGTCTGCCATTCCGCCACTTCCCCAGGGCTCGGCAGGGCGGATGGTTCGCGCCGCGCTACGGTGCTCCTGGAAGGCTGATATCGATCTCGGCGTGCCCTCGATAGCGCAATGCGACGAGCCGAGTGCCGGCCGGGCTTTTAACGCTCAGCAGATCGCCGCCGAGCGTGCGCAGCCGTTCGTCGCCCGCGGCCGTAAAGGCATCGATAGAAACGCAGCGCGACGAACATTTCAAGAGCACGCGCAGTAGCGCGCGCCGCGGATCGAGGATGAAGGTTTTGGTAAAGTCGACCGGGGTTGCGGCGAGGTCGGGAGCGCGATAGCGGCAGATCAAGACCTGCGCGTCGGCGCTGCTGCGGTCCTCGCAGCGATAGGGGCGGTTGAATGTCCCAGCCTCGAAGGGATGCGTAAATGCCGCGATATAGTCGCGCTTCGATGGCGGCGGCGGCGATGCAACATCGTCGCGAAAGAGCCCGATGCTCGTGGCGAGGTTTTGCTTTCGTAGACGATCTTCAAGCACGAAGGAGCGCGCGCCCGCATCGGCACTCACGATCAAACGGAGACGCGGATTGCGTAACACGTACGTCGGCGTTCCATCGGAGCGGATCGCCGCGACGAGCGCGTGCAGATCGTTATCGGCGTTCATCGGCCGTAGAGCCGGGAGCGGCGCCGTGCAGAGCACCCACGCAACGCGCGCGCTCGATGCGTTCACGCGATCGATGCGCCAATCGCAGGCGCCGCCCGCAGGAAGAATGCGCGCCGGAATGCTGACGCGTGCGGTGCCGAGGGCGAGCGCGACTTCTGGTAGCGCGCGCGACGTTCTCGCGAGATTGAAGGCGTCGAAGAGTGCCGATCGCCGGTCGGGGCTTACCAGCAACGTTGCATCTTCGATGCCGCCGTTGGTCGGCGAGATACCGTGCGCGCGCGCAGCCTGCGGTGAAGGAAGGAGCGCTCCGTGCCGGCGATAGCGTTCTAAACGCGCACGGACCGCAGGAAGCATGCCGCTCTCATCGGCGATCGGCGGAAGGACGAGCGCGCGATATCGTGCGAGCGTTCCCGGTGCGGCGAAACGCAGATCGACGGCGCGACAGGTGAGCGTCAGTGCCCGGCACTGCATGAACGCGCGGATCGTCGCGGCGGCAAATGCGCCGACGCGTGCGTTGTCGACATCGCGGGAGGGATACGCACTCACCGGCCATGCGACGGCGAGGTTCGCATCAGGATGCAGGCGCGCGAGACGGCGCGCGCCGACGCGACGTACCAGCGTACCGAAATCCGCCGTCGGTCGGTAACGCGCCTGCCGGGCGCCGCCCACGGAGAGTGCGGCATCCCATGCGTAGAGCGCATTCGCCCATGGCGCCTCCCAACCGGCCGGATTCATCGTATCCTGAACCGGAAAATTTACGATGGCTCGTGCGCCGAGTTGCAAGAGTTGGTGGAGGGCGATCGTGGTGTTTTCCGGCGCGGCGGGGCGTGGGTTGCTCTCGTTTGCCCCTTGCAGCCAACCGGCTTGAAATTCGCTCTGCATGACCGCGCGGTGTGCTTCGGTCTGCAGGAGCGCCGTCGAGAAAATAAGCTGTGCGAGATCGTGCGTGCCGATCCGAAAGGCGTCGCTCTGATACCAATTTCCCCATGCCCAGACGCCCGCTGCGGCGGGAACTTTGCTCTGGTAGGTGTTGATGAACAGCGGAACGTTCGGCCCGATCTCGCGACGCACGGCTCGTTTGAGCCAGCGAATATAGGCATGCCAGTGCGGGGCGGGCCAGGTGTCGTTATCGATGTACGCTCCTTGGTCGTCGTCGAGCGCTACTGCCTCAACGTCGTTCGACCATGGAGCGATCGCTACAAAGAGCGCGTGAAACCAGCGATGGACCGCAGCAAGATGCCCTTTGTTCGCCAGCCATTCTTTCGCAGCCGCGTCGGCGTGGGCGTTCTGGAATGTCGCCGTCGCCGGATAACGCCCTTGGAGAATATCGTGCAGCGGCATGTGGTAACTTTTTCTGACGAGCAGCCATGCGGGATAGCCGCCGTTGCGCCACTCATTGCGAATGACCGGCCCCGGTCGCACGATAATGCGAAAACCGTCGGCGGCAAGAAGCGCAAAGAGTCCGCGCACGTCTCGGCGAGGATTGGTGCGCCCGGTAAAATCAAAATCTCCGGGCCGCGGTTCCTGGAAGTTCCATGGAATATAAAGATCGATCGTGTTGATGCCCATCGCGCGATAAGCGCGCAGATCGGTAGCCCATTGCGAGCGCGGCGTCCGTTCGTAGAAGAAGGAGGCAGCATAAAGAAAGTGGTGGATGCCGCGCCGATGCGCCTTCCAAGCCGTCGGTGCGGGCGCGAGCGCGCCGATGAGGGCGAGTGCGAGCACGAAGGGAGCGTAGCGGCGGAGCTGCGGCATGCTCGGCTCTTCGGGTGAGGAAGCCGCGTACCTCGCGCGAAAGGAGCAAGCGTGTCAGTTCGAATTTGGAGCGAGATGCTCGGCCTACGCGGGAGTCTCGAAATCTGCACGATCCGCTCGGAGGCGCTCGCCCCGGGCGTGCTCGGCGATCCCACAGAGCGCTTCGTCGGTGTCTACCTGCCTCCCGAATACGATCCCTACGGTTCGCAACGTTACGCGACGATCTATTGCCTGCACGGACATGCTTCGAGTCTAACGCGAGTGCTCTCCGCCGGGCCATGGGAACGCAACCTCCCGCAGCAGGCGGATTCGGCGATGGTCGACGGATCGTTACCGCGGGCGATTCTTGTCTTCGTCGACGGCTTTACCCGCCTGGGCGGTTCGCAATATGTCGATTCCATCCAAAACGGGAACGTCGCACAGCACGTAGCACTGGAGATCGTCGATGAGATCGATCGCCGCTATCGAAGCATCCGCCGCGCGAGCGCGCGTGCGATCGTGGGGAAATCCTCGGGAGGTTTCGGCGCATTTCATCTCGCGGCGCATTTTCCCGAACGCTTTTCAGCACTCGCCTCGATTGCAGGGGATAGCTATTTCCGCTTGACGATGCCGATGCTCTTTCCCGCGGCGCAACGAGCGTTCGAACGCTACGGTGGCGATCCGGCTGCGTTTCTTGCAGCGTTCGAGCGCGATGCCTCCCGACGCGATGAAGATTTT
>DAHUYY010000106.1 GCA_027306845.1 Vulcanimicrobiota bacterium
GCGGACGCGAAGCCCGGAGCGAGCGATCGCTTCGGCGTGCTCGCCGCGCGCGAGGATCGCTACATCGAGGCCGCTGCGGGCAAGCGCCGAGGCGAGAAAGCCCCCGATGCCGCCGGCCCCGATAACGACTACGCGCATCGAGAGCGAGCTATGGAGGCGACGGGCAGATTCGAACTGCCGAATGGGGCTTTTGCAGAGCCCTGCCTTACCACTTGGCTACGTCGCCGGATTGGAGCGGGTAGTGGGAATCGAACCCACGCATCAACCTTGGGAAGGTCGCAGGCTACCATTACATCATACCCGCACGTACACGGCGCGCGATGTTCTGTGCTGCCTCCCACGCGTCCTATCAACGCCGGCTCGAAGAAATTGGTTGCCGCGTCATCGAGGAGGGGCTCCTCCGTTCCAGAAAGGGCGCCTTCGTGGACTGGATCTACACTTTTCCGACCTGGGCCTTTGCTATCGCGGCGATCTCGGTTGCATGCTATCTCGCCGCACTTGGGCTCTCGATCTTTCAGCGGCGCGCCGCGTGGGGGAGCATCACTCACAACGACGTCGCCGGGCCGATCGTCGCGACGATCGGAACGATCCTCGCCGTCATCCTCTCGTTCATGGTCGTCACCGTGTGGCAAGAGTTCGACCAGGCCGCAGCAACGGTGCAGGGCGAAGCCGCAGCGCTCGGAGATCTCTATCACCTCTGCGAGACGCTCCCAAAGAGTTTTTCCACCCCGCTAAGATCGGAGATCGTGCTCTACGTGCGCGCGGTTGTCGGCCGCGAATGGCCGGCGATGCAGCATGGATCGTTTAGTAGATTAGCACGCGATCGCGCGCATGCGATTATGGAGCACGTTGCGGGGTTTCATCCGGCCGATGCTCGCCAAGCCGCGCTACTCGCCTCGATGCTCGACCTGACGAATCGCTTTGTCGACCGGCGGCGTACCCGGCTTTTCGACAATCAAGAGAGCATTCCAATGGTTCTCTGGGGCATGATGCTCTTCATTTCCTTTGTAACGGTCGGCGGCACCTACCTTTTTCGCGTGCAAAACAAGGCCGCACACTATCTGATGACGATGCTTTTAGCGGCAACCATCGTCGCGACGATGGTCGTCATCGCCGAGCTCGATTTGCCGTTCCGTGGCGATATTCATATCAGTCCGGCGGCGTTCGTCCGCACGCGCCTCGTTTCAAACTCACAACTGTAATTCGTAGCCGTCGATGACGCCGGCCTCGAGGGCTCGCTAAATGACGTTGATCGCCCGCGAAACGACGAGCGCAATCGTGACGAACGAGATCGACGCTTCGACCAGCATCAACATTTTCGCCGCCCGCGTGATCGGCATGGTGTCGGTCGGGCTAAATGCAAGCGCGTTCGTGAACGCAACGTAGAGATAATCGAGAAAAAGCGGTTTCCACTGAGGGTCGACGCAGCGGACGCGACGCGGATCGACCATCATCTGCGGGAAGAGAAAACTCGCAAGAAGATCGGCCGATGCATTCCGTGCTTGGCTGCGTTGCCAAGGGCCACCCCCGTCGACCTCCCAGAACCAAAGCGCGTAGACCAGGACGTTCGTCGTCCAAATTTGTGCGCCCGAGAGCAGCAGTCGTTGGCCGGTGATGCCGGCGGCGCCCTTTGCGTGATGCGAAAACGCATCGACCAAGAGCAACAGCACCGATAACACATTGAAGAAATTCAACGAGACGATCGACACGATCGAAGCGACGCGATGGAGCCGCGTTTCGTCATCGCGATCGGGAGCGAAGACCGAGAGCGGCACCAAGACCGCGAGCACGACGATGGGAGCGAACCAGGCCGGGCCGAAGACCAAGCGTTGCGGCAAGAGGACGTAGAGAACCAGCGCCCCGATCGCCGCG
Organism: Vulcanimicrobiota bacterium; assembly: GCA_027306845.1. GTDB lineage: Bacteria > Vulcanimicrobiota > Vulcanimicrobiia > Vulcanimicrobiales > Vulcanimicrobiaceae > JABEUX01. The sequence continues at coordinate 1,873 of DAHUYY010000106.1, forward strand.
AGGGAGGCGTGCCAGCGCGGCTCCTCGATCGCCTCGGCGTGCGGTCGATTGTTTCGTGGATCGACGTTCGGTTGCTCCATCGATGCGGGGGATTCAAAGGCGCGCGGTAAAACCCCGCCGCACTGCAACTTCGTCGCGCACCATGCGGGTTCGAGGTACGCGCTTGCCGACGCGAGCGCCCCTTGAAAACGCTTGACTTCGAAAGGATCGAACATGGGATCGATGATTGAATTTACACGCCCCGACGGTGCGAAGGCGCCCGGTTACCTTGCCGAGCCGGCCGATCCGAAGAACGCTCCCGGAGTCGTCATGCTCGAAGAGTGGTGGGGGGTGAACGACCAGATTATCGAGACCGCAGAACGCATGGCCGCCGCCGGATTTCGCGTGCTGATCCCCGATCTCTATCGTGGGCGCGTCGCGGCAACCGGAGATGAAGCGAACCACCTCATGCAAGGGCTCGATTTTACCGACGCGGCGATGCAAGACGCACGCGGCGCGGCGCAGTATCTCGCCGCCAACGGGAAAAAGGTCGGTGCGATCGGTTTTTGCATGGGAGGGGCCTTAACGCTGCTCTGCGCCATGCATCTGCCGGAATTCTCCGCGGCGATCCCGTTCTACGGGTTTCCGCCCGAAGAGGCAGGCGACCCCGGCACTATTACGATTCCGCTCCAAGGGCACTGGGCGCTGAACGACGAGTTCTTTCCGATCGCGCGCGTCAATGCGATCGAAGCGCGCCTGCGCGAGAAGCACGTTCCTTACGAATTCCACCGCTACGATGCCGGACATGCCTTTTCCAATCCCGGAGGCATCGGCAATTTTAACGAAGCGGCAGCGAAGCTCGCTTGGGATCGCAGCATCGAATTCTTCCACCGCACGCTCGCCGGGTAACGACCGCGGAGGATGCTCGCGCTAGCGGTCGGAGTTAGTGTTGGTAGAGCTTCCCGGCGTTGACCGGAATCGAACGTAACGCACCGGCCTGTAGGTGCCATTTTTTCAGCAGCCGGTCGTAGGTCCCATCGGCGACCATGGCGCGTAATGCTCCGACGATAGCCGTTCGCAAGGCGAGATTTCCTTTGCGGACGGCTATTCCGTAGGGAATCTGGTTAAACGGACGGCCCGCAACAACGAGTTTGCCGCCGCCAACCGTACGCGCCAAATAGCTCACGATCGGGAAATCGGCAATGTGAATGGCGACGCGCCCGGCGAGCAACGCTTGTGCCCCCTGCTCGTCCCCCGCGACCGATACGACGTGAATGGCGCCGAGCCCTAACGCGCGACAGCGCGCCGATTGCTCTTTGAGGGCGGTAAACTGAAAAGTGCCGACCTCCGCACTCGCCGTGAGGCCGCAGAAACCGGCAAGCGTGAAGACATCGTGCGGGTTTCCGGCGCGCACCATAATTGCGGTGCCCGAAAGAAAGTAATCGACGAAATCAGCGACTTTCTCGCGAACCGGCAGATCGAACATCGACGATATCGTGAGATCGACTTTTCCCGTCGCAACCGACTGCAACAACGCGCCGAACGGCATGTTTACGAACTGGAGCGGTCGACCAAGACGCTTTGCGACCTCGCGCGCGATATCGGCATCGAAGCCATGCACGCGGCCACCCGGATGACGATAAAATTCGAGCGGCGGATGCGAAATATCGGTGCCGACCCGTAGCGGCTGGGCTGCGCGCGCAAATCCTCCAAGAGCGACGATGCACAGGGAGAGGAGCGCGATGGACGCGGCGGCCCGTCTAATCGCGATGCGCATCATTAGTGTTGGTAGAGCGTCCCGGCATTAATCGGCGTCGAGCGTAACGCCCCTTGCCCGAGGCCCCATTTTGCGAGCAATCGATCGTACGTGCCATCGGCGATGAGCGACTGAAGCGCCGACTGGACCGTGGCGATCAGGGCGACGTTCTTCTTCGCGACCGCGATTCCATAAGGGACGACGTCGAATTGGCGCCCGGCGACGGTATAACGTTTCCCACCGGCGAGCGTCCGCGCGAGATAAGCAACGACGGGATAATCGGTCACGTGCACCACGCTTTTCCCGGAGAGCAGCATCGAGAGCGCCGCGTCGTCAGTCGCTCGCTGTTGCAAGCGGATCGGCGCGAGGCCGACTTCCTTGCAGGCAACCGACTGCGCCTGCAGCGCGATCGCTTGCGATGTCGCAAATTGAACGTCTACCGGCAACCCACAGAGCGCGGCGAGTGAAAAAATATGATGGTGATTCCCCGCCGGAACGAGCATGCCGCTCCCGGCTAGAAAATAGTCGACGAAACTCACTTGACGTTCGCGTACGCGCGTATCGGAGATCGCCGAGATCGCGAGATCGATTTTTCCGTCGGCGACATCGCCGAGCAGCGAATCGAAACTCTGATTGAGAATCTGCACCGGCCGTCCGAGCCGCGCCCCAAGCGCGCGGGCGAGATCCATATCGAAACCGCGCGGCTTCCGATCCCCCTTGCTGAAGAACTCAAGCGGGGCGTACGAAATATCCGAGCCGATACGAAGGGTCGTTCCGGCGGCAGCCGCGGGAGTGCGAAGCGAAAGAAACGCCGAGGCCAGTACGCAGAGTACTGCCAGGCAGCGCGCGAGCTTCAAGTCCGTCATGGCGCCTCGCTTTCTTGTGCGGCCGTCAACGCCCTGCGCCCCGCCCGCCGATTCAAGCCTGGATCTCGAATAAAAAAGCACCGAACGAATCGGCGCCTTTTAGCGTATATTCCACATGGTGGGCGGTAGAAGGATTGAACTTCTGACCTCTTCCGTGTCAAGGAAGCGCTCTCCCACTGAGCTAACCGCCCGAAAGGCCCAACGCAGGATAGCAGATGCGCCGAACCTCGTCAAAGCCCCTGCGGGCGGAGCGAGCATCGTTTCTCGCGAACGTCACCGCCTGATGAGTGCGTTACGCCAGCGGGTCGCCGAGGCGGCCAGACGGATGTCGACGCTGCTCGTCGAGGACATCACCCTTGAAGCGGTCTTCGCCAGTCTCGCCGATCTCTTAGCGACCTTCGTTGAGGCGACGGAGGTCGTCGCGATACTCCGCGAGGGGCATAGCTGGCTCCGGCTCTCCTGGACCGACGGCAAACTCCGGCGCTACGTCCTCGCTCGGCTCTCGCCCGCCGAGCCTTTAACGACCGTCGTCCGCGACGGCCTATCGCGCGAAGCGCACGAACCCGCCGCGATGGCGATGCCGCTGCGCATCGGCGATGAAGCCGTCGGCGGCTTCGCGGTGCGAAGCGGCGCCCTTCGCTCCTACGACGAGGCGGATGCTGCCGTCATCGAGAGCCTTGGGCCCTACGTCGCCGTTGCGCTGCGCCAACGAATGCTGCGCGAGCAGATCGACCGCGAGCGATTCCGCGCCGACCACGATCCGCTGACGACGCTTCCCAACCGTGCGGCGTTTGCAGCCGCGCTCACGCACGCCCTCGGTCGCGTTCGGCGCAGCGGCGACCGACTCGCGGTGCTCTTCATCGACCTCGATGGTTTCAAGGCGATCAACGACCGGTTCGGGCACGAGGCGGGTGACGCCGTGCTTCGCAGTGCATCGCGCCGGCTTTTGCGGAGGCTCCGTGCCGGCGATAGCGTCGCGCGTCTCGGAGGCGATGAGTTCGCGACGATCCTTCGCGGAGTCGGAACCGAGGAAGACGCGCGCACGCTCGCCGAGGAGGTGCGCATCGCTCTCGAACGCCCGATGACCTGGCGTGGCAACCGACTCCGCGTCGGGGCGAGCATCGGCTGGGCGATCGCCCCGCGTGACGGCACCGAGATCGCCGCGCTGCTGCGGCGCTCCGATAATCGTATGTATCGCGATAAACGTTCGCGCCGGGAGCGCCGTACGCGCTCGTCAGTGAAATAAAATCTGCGCTCCGCTTTCGAAGGTCGCGATCGCCGAGCGCCAGCTCTCGGGGACCACGATGCTCTTCTGCGCTTCGAAATCGAAAGCAACGACGGTCGTCGTTCCATGCGCGGCACGATGGGTAAACGTCTCGCTCCACACTTCGTAGCAGAAATCCCACGACTTCGTTCCCATCCGCGAAACTTTGCATCCAACCGCAATCTTTTCGCGATAGGCGAGTTGTTTTTCGTACGTGAAGGAGATATTCGCTTGGATCATGCCGTGATTGCCGTCGATCGCTTCTCCCATGACGCGCGCAAAGTACTCGGCACGCATCATCTCCGCCCAGCGAATATAGGCGACATTGTTGACGTGGTGGAGCATGTCGATATCGGCAAACGGAACCGAGAAACGCGAGATCAAGGGAAATCCTTCGAGCATACCCGTTGCTTCGACAACGAGGCGGCATTTGCCCCGAACATTTGCCGCAGAGGCGCTAGACAAACGGCATCGCGATAGGATACCATCCGAAATCGTCTAACGGTTCCCGAACGTCGGGTATCGTGGGCGCGTAGCTCAGTGGGAGAGCATCCGCTTCACACGCGGGGGGTCGTTGGTTCAATCCCAACCGTGCCCACCATCCCCTGGCGCTGTAGCTCAGTTGGTTAGAGCGCCGCCCTGTCACGGCGGAGGTCGTGGGTTCGAGCCCCATCAGCGTCGCCATCGTCCATGCGGGTACAACGCGTCGTCGCTGTACCCGCATCCATGCCAAGGTAGCTCAGTCGGTAGAGCACGCGCCTGAAAAGTGCGGTGTCGCCAGTTCGATTCTGGCCCTTGGCAAGTGTCAAAGCCGCCGGTAGACCCGGCGGCTTCTCTCCGTGCTTCGATTTACTCGAGGGTTCGTCGAAAGAAGTCGACGGAGCGTTGCCATGCCAACTCGGCGGCCCCGCGGTCGTAGTTTCCTAAGCCTTTGGGATTCGCGAACGCGTGATGCGCGTCATAGCGGTAGAACTCGTAAGGAACGCTGCCCGCCTTGAGTTGCCCCTCGAGCGCATCGACGCCC
>DAHUYY010000107.1 GCA_027306845.1 Vulcanimicrobiota bacterium
TGAGCATGCCGAAGAGTGCGCCCGCGGCCATGCGCGCGCGGTGCTGCCCGCGCGGTTCGAGTTCGGCGAGGAGATCGACGAGCGATTGAAAGTAGCGCCGCCGCCGCGCGCGCGCGCCGTGGCTCGATTCACCGTCGAGCGCTTGCATATCGTGCAGCAGCACGCGATAGGAGAGATTGTTGGTTAACAGATAGCCGAGATGCCCGCGGACGAAGGCGACGAGCCGTTCGCGCGGGTGCGAGAGGCCGGCGCTCGCGGCGCTGCCCGCTTCGAGGCGGTCGAAGATGCGTTCGCAGACGAACGAGAGCGCGGCTTGTTTGCTCGGCAGGTAGTAATAGAGGCCGGCGACGCTCATGCAAGCGGCGCGCGCGATATCGCGCATGCTGGTGGCGTGGAAGCCCTGACGGGCGAAGAGCGATTCGGCGCTATCGAGGACCTCTTGGAATCGTTGGTCGTAGGCCTGCACCGTGCGCGCTCCCCCTCTCTCGGATCGAGGCGTTCTATCGAACGCTCATTCGATTCGAATGTACGGGATCGCAGTGAGGGCGACCAGAGACGAAATTACCGAATGTACTAGGGCAAATGCACTAGTCCGCGCTGGAGCGCGAGAATCACCGCTTCGGCGCGTGAGTGGGCGCCGAGCTTCTGCAGCAGGTTGCCGAGGTGGTTGCGGACGGTCGCCGGGGCGACTTGGAGTTCCTCGGCGATCCCCGCGGTGCGTAGCCCGTGCGCGAGCAGGCGCAGCACGTCGCGCTCGCGCCCCGTCAGCGGGATGGCGGGGAGCACCGGCTGCGGCGGGCTCGGCTGCCGGTCGCGCTGCATGCCGTCGGCGATGCGTTTGAGGTGGCGCGCGGCGACGCTCTCGCAGAGCAGGTGCAGGGCGACCGGGCGCCCGCGTTCGTCGGCGACGACGCAGGTGACCGCGTCGAGCCAGAGATCGCTGCCGTCGGGGTGCGCGATGACGATCTCGAAGCGGCGTGGGGCGCGGAACTGCGCGCAACTTTTCTGAATCGCGCAGCCCGGCATGCAGAGATGCGAGCCCGAGGGCGTGCGTCCGGCGAGGACCTCGTGGCAGGGGCGACCGAGTGCATCGGCCTCCGAGCGACCGAGCAGCGCGACGGCGGCGCTATTCCAGAGAACGATCGTGCCGTTTTCGTCGATGCCGACGAGCGCGTCACCGCTCTGCCCGAAGCGCAGCGACATCGCTTACTGCACCGAGGCGAAGAGCCGGTTGCGCTCCCGTTCGAGACGATCGGCGGTCTCGATCGCTTCGGAGCACTCGTTGGCGTATTCGTGAATGAGTTCGGCCATCTGCATGTAGTCGCCGTACATCGCATAGGCGCGCTGTGCGGCGGCGCGCGATTCGCGCTCGGCATCGCCGAGCGTGGTGTTCGCTGCGGCGACGAAGCCGCCGATCCGCTCGAACGCCGCTTGCGCCGCGCGCGCATGCCGGCCGCTCGCTTCGGCTTTGCTGACATCGGAGGCGATCGCTCCGGCGGTCGCCTTACTGCGCTTATCGAGATCGGCGAGCACCGCGCGAATCTCTTGCGTCGATGATTTCGTTTTGTCGGCGAGCTTGCGCACTTCGGTGGCGACGACGGAGAAGCCGCGCCCGTGTTCGCCCGCGCGCGCCGCTTCGATGGCGGCGTTGAGCGCGAGCAGATTCGTTTTATCGGAGACCGCACGCACTAGCCCGACGATATCGACGATTTGATTCATCGACTTCGCGAATTTCCCGAGCGCGTCGCGGCTCTGCATCGCCATCGTTGCCAGCGCGTCGATGGTGGCGAAGAGGCGCTCGACGATACGGTCGGCATCGCCGAGCTGCGCTTGCGCCTGCGCGCAGCGCTCGCCGAGCGAGGCGAAGCGGTCGGCGAGGCCGTCGCTCGTCTCGGACATTCCGTGCGACTGCCCCGCGAGGCTACGCAGCGAACTGACGATCTCGGTCTGCGCGTTCTTGCCGATTCGCCCGGCGGAGTTGCGCACCACCGCGACCGAGGTATCGATCGCGTGAATGACCTCGTCGACCGAGAACGCGCGCGCGTGCCGCGTATCGATCGTCGCGCGCGCATTGCTCCAGGCGTGGAGTTCGCGCGAGAGCAACGCTTGGTAGATATCGGGCGGGAAGAGCGGCTCCATGCGCTCCCAGACGAAGGTCGCGGTCTCGATAAATTGCTCGCGCTCGATATCGGAGAAGCGGTGGACCTCCAGGTGTCGCTGCAATTCGGCGAGCGCATCGGCCTCTTGCTCCGCGGCGACCGTGCGGTGCATGTTGCGCGCTTCGTCGAAGGCTTGCGCGAGCGCTTTGCGATCTTCGGGGGAGAGTTGGCGCAGCCGCTCGGAGTTGCCGAGCACGATCTGCGTGTTATAGGCGTGCGCCGTCAGCGTGAGATAGCGCTGCCCTTCGTAGAGTTTGGCGCCGACGATATTCGCGAGCGGATTTTCCTGCGCGTCGATCTCTTTGGCGACGAGCGCATCGTGAACGCGGCCGAAGGGAATCACTTTGGGGATCGAACCGAAGGCGTGCATGAGCGCGAGATAGACGACGGAATCTTGAATGCGCACGCGCATGCGCTTGAGATCTTCGGGCTGCACGACGGGGTGGAGCGAATTGGTGAAGTGGCGCATACCGTTTTCGAGAAAGCCGAGCCCGGTGAGGCCGAACGGTGCGAAGGATTGCAGCACGTGGCGCCCCAGCGGGCCGTCGATGACGGCATGCGCTTCGGCGGGCGTGCTGAAAACAAACGGCAGATCGAAGAGCTGCACGAGCGGCGAGATGGAGCCGGCAACGAAGGTCGTGACGCTGACGATATCGAGCTCGCCGGAGCGCACGCGCAGCAATTCCTCTTGCTCGGTGCCGCCTTCGAAGGGAATGTGCAATTCGATGCGCAGGCGCCCGGAGGTTAACTCTTCGATGCGCTTCTGCACGTATTGCAGCGCGCGCGCCGGCGGATACCCCGGCGGCAGCAGCGTGGCGCAGCGCAACGTCGCGCCCTCGGAGCGTTGCACCGTATTGGAGCGCGAAAGATAGGCCATCTCCGCGCCGTAGTAGGAGAGCCGCTGCGTGGCAAAGGCCGCTTCGAGCGCTTCGCGCCCCTCTTCGGCCATCATCGTCGAGAGCGAGGCGGTGCGTTCGATCATTTTGTTCGATTGGTCGCTCTGTTGCCCGCTCGCGTGGACCGCGCCGTCGATGGCGTGCGAGAGATCGGTGGAGAGCGAGGCGACGAGTTGGATCGCTTCTTGCGCTTCGCGCGCGAGCGGTGCCGATTCCGCCGATTGCTCGGCGCTGGCACGGACCGCGGCGATCGTCGCTTCGGCTTCGCGCCGCACTTCGACGACGAGCCCGGTGATCACCGAGGTCGATTCGCCGGTGGTTTTAGCGAGCCGACCGACCTCGCCCGCGACGACGGCGAAACCGAGGCCGTGCTTGCCGGCGCGCGCCGCTTCGATCGCGGCGTTGAGCGCGAGCAGCTGCGTTTCGTCGGAGACATCTTCGACGAACGCCGCCATGCGCCCGATCTCGCTCATCAGGCGGCCGAATTCATCCATCGCGGCGGCGGTCTGCCCGGAGAGCTCGGCGAGTTGCTGCACCGAGGTGAGGAGCTCGCCGACGACCTGCACCGATCCCGCGAGCGCGCTGGTGGTGGCGTGCGCCTGCGTCTGCGCCTGCTGGAGGCGCGAGGCGGTGGTCCAGGAGTCGCGCGAGAGCAGATCGGCGGTCTCGGCGAGGGCGACCATGAGGGTGGTCTGCTCCTGCGCCGTTGCGGCGATCGATTCCGAGATGCTCCGAACCGATTCGACGGCGTGGGAGATCGACTCCGAGAACTGCTCGAACGAAGGGTCGAGCGCGGGGGAGGCGGACGCATCGATCATCTGAGGGCGGAGGTTAGCAGGCTCGGAGCGCGGGGCCTGCTGCGACGGCTACTCGGCGTGACAGGGGCCCTAGTTGAGCATCGAGACGGTTTCGCCCTTATCGTCGAAGGTGAAGCGCGTTTCGAAGAGCTCCGAACCTTCGGGGCCGACCACCTTCGATTGAATCGTCAGACGGTGCAGCAGCTTGTCGCCTTGACGCGCGAGCCCGGAGTAGAAATACTGCACTAACGGCGTGACGTTCTCTTGCAGCGGCGCGAGGCGACGGCGTTCGACGAGCATCTGCAACAAGCGTTTCTGCAGCGCGACCGGAATCATGCGGCTGGTTTCGTCGGGCGTTAAACGCACCGTAACGAGTTCTTCTTGCGCTTTATTCACCTCGTCGACCGGCTTGTCGGTGGTGTAGCGAATGATCGCATCCCAATCGTCGGCGGCGATGCCGGTAAAACGCATGCCGTAACGCCAGACCGATTTGCCTTGGTGCGTGACGGTATCTTTCCACACCGCGATCGCGCGCATACGAATTAAACGCGACTCGATCGCCGCGTAGACTTCGAATTCATCGCGACCGACCGGTTCTTGCGTGATCAAGCAGAGCCCACCGCCGCTGATATCCAAACCGATGGCGGCCTTTCTGGTAGTGCCGCCGTCCGCCGATACCTGCGCCTTGTAGCCCTTCCGCTTGCGCGGGTAGCGCCTGCGGTTTGCTTCCTTGCCTGTGAACCACGCGAGGAGGTCGCCTAACATCGTGCTGCCCCTTTACGACACGGTGGCCGCCTGCTACCTCTGCCCGCGGGCTTTTTCTATGCGTTCGGTGAGCCGCGTGGCGATGAAGCCGGCGACCTCGCTGGGCAGCGTCCCGCGGCCGAACCCGGCATCGTAGCCCATCTCGGCGGCCATAAGGTTCGTTACACGCGGCCCACCGCAAATTAATACTACCTGGTCGCGGAGATCCTCGGCCTCGAGAAGCTCGACCAAGGCGGTGAAATTCTTGACGTCGCTGCCCTTCTGGGTGACGACCTGCGAGGCGAGCAGCGCGTCGATCTGCCGGTCTTTGGCGATGCGGACGAACTCTTCGACGGCGACCTGGCTGCCGAGATTGAAGGTCTCGAACATCTGGTAGCGTTCGAGCCCGTAATCGCCTTTGTAGCCTTTCATGTTGAGGATCGCGTCGATGCCGACGGTGTGCGCGTCGGTGCCGATGCAGGCGCCCGCAACGCGGACTTTGCGCCCGAGCCGATCGCGCAGCAGCGCGTCGATCTCTTCCATCGACATCGCGTGCGCTTTCGCCGAGGGTGCGGCGATCTTGCTTGCATCGATGCTCTGCGTAGTGCTGCCGTAGACGACGAAGAACGAAAAGCCGGTGGCGATGCGGCGCCCTTCGACCACTTGCACGTCGGCGAAACCCATCTTCGCGACGAGTTGGCGCGCGGCTTCGTCGGCGGCCTCGCTCCATTCGATCGGCAGCGTGAAAGAAAGTTGCACTTTCCCGTCGTCGAGCGTATCGCCGTAGGGTTTTACGAGCCCGCTCTGCCCGATATTCATGCGCGTAACGCCTCCTCGAACGGATTGTAGTAACCCTCGCCGCGCGCGAAGACGCCGTCGAAGCCGCGCCCACCGTCGGGCGGACGCTTTACATCGGCGAAGACGCCGGCGGCGATGGAATCCATCAGGCCGCGCGCTTCGACTTTTTCGAGCAACGCGCGGCAATCGCGCAGCACATCGCGCGCCCGCGTCTCGATAAGTCCGTCGGGCTTAAAGGAGATCTCGTCGCCGAAATGCCGCGCGGTATTCATCACGTAGCGCGCGTTTTCGATCGCCAGCGCGCGGTCGCCGAGAAACGGCGTGTGAATCGCTTCGGTGAGCATGCCGCAGAGATGAATGGTTTGTTTGGTCATCACCGAGGTGAGGTTGAACATCGCATCGATGAGATGGCCTTTGAAGATATCGCCGGTCATGTGTTTGGTCGGCGGCATATATTTTAACGGCGCATCGGGGAATATCTGGCGGGTGAGCTGCGCTTGGGCGACTTGGAAGAGAAAACCATCTTGCAACGCGGGGTCGATCTCGTAGGCGTCGCCGAGGCCGATCTGCCGATCGGGCATGCCGGCGCGGTGCGCGAACTCTTCGTTGATGAACTGCGATGCAAGCACCGCAGGCGCTTGCTCGACCGCGTCGGCGGTGGTGAGATAGTTATCTTCGCCGGTGTTGATGATGATGCCGGAATAGGCGTTGAGCATGCGGCTGAAATGCTGATCGACGAAGGTGCGCTTCATGTTGATATCGCGGAAGAGAATGCCGTACATCGAATCGTTGAGCAGCATATCGAGCCGCTCGAGTGCCGCCATGCTCGCGATCTCGGGCATGCAGAGGCCGCTGGCATAATTGGTGAGCATGATGTAGCGGCCGAGCTTTTCGCCGATCGCATCGAGCGCTTCGCGCATGATCGCGAAGTTCGCTTGCGTGGCGTAGGTGCCGCCGAAGCCTTCGGTGGTGGGGCCGTAGGGAACGAAATCGAGCAGCGATTGCCCGGTGGAGCGGATGACGGCGATAATCTGCGCGCCCGCTTCGGCGGCGGCGACGGCGGCGGTGCGGTCTTCGTAGATATTGCCGCTGGCGACGATAACGTAGAGCAGCGGCGGCTCGCCCTGCGGCGCGCGCTCCAGCGCGGCGCGCCGTTCCTCGCGGCGGCCGGCGCGCGGCTTGCCGGCGCAGGCGCTCGCGCTCGTGCATCCGCCGCCGCGCCGGTGATCGCGCCGATCGCCACCGCGGCGCTGATCCTGATCGCGCTGCCGGTCTTGACCCTGAAAACAGGTCAGCCTG
>DAHUYY010000108.1 GCA_027306845.1 Vulcanimicrobiota bacterium
GATAGGGCGAGCGTAACAAGGTGCTGTGGCGCACCAGTCCACCGATCGGTGCGCCGTCGCCCGCGATTGCGAAATAATCACCGTTCACCGCCGCCACTGCACGAAGATGCGCGGCGAGCATCGACGAGAGACGCTCGCGCGCACCAACGAGCGTATGGTGGGCGAGGAACGGAACGAGGCGCAAGCGCGGGTCGTGCGGATCGAACGCGAGCACCGAGGCACGGATGGGGCCTTGTGCGGTTAGAAAACGATAACGCTCGAGTCGGAGCCCGGGCGCGATTTCGGCGCGCGATGCCGTTTCGGCGAGAATTTGGGGAAAGGGCGGAGACGGTTCAATCGCGCCGGTCGTGACGCCGGTCGTCAGAAGAAGCAGTGCCGCCGCGAGCGCGCGCAACGATCTGTTCTCGATCATCGCCAAACTGCGACCGCCAGCGGATAACCGGCGGTGCGGAGCGGCGCCCCCGGAATGCGCGCGAGCGTCGACGCGTTAAAGATATCCAATCGATTGTCGCGTGCGCACGGAACGTACAGGCGGTTGGAGCGAGCGTCGAACGTCGGGTCCCACGGAGTGTGGCAGGTTTGGAGCGGCGCGTGGATCGCGTGTAAGGTTTGTGGATCGAGCACGTAGACCACGTCGGAGGCTTCGTCGGTCACGAAAAGGCGATGCGCGCCCCCATCGAGTGCGAGCCCGAGCGGAAGATTCAGCAATGCGCTGCGCGCCACGATGCGGAGCCGTGGCCGCGTTGCAATTTCAACGACATCGCCGTCATCGTCGGTGAGGCCGCCGTTTCGAACTGCGTAGAGGTGCGAGCCGTCGGCATCGAGCGCGAGTGAAAAAACGCGCGATCCTACCGCGATGCGGGCGACCGGTTTCATCGTTCGCGCGTCGAGTTCGAGCACGCTACCGTCGTTGACGTTGGCGACGTAGAGGAGATCGCGCCGGCGGTCGACGGCGATGCCCTCGGCGGTCATGCCGGTTTTCGCGACGCGAGGTTGCGCGGCAACGCGTGCCACCGCGCCGAATCCTTCGTAGTCACGCAGGGTAGCAAAGAAGGTTCCGTTCGAAGATGCAGCGACTTCATCGCTCGCCGCGAGCGGGCGACGTACGATGCGCCACGGCGCGCGTTCGATGACGGTGAAAGCGCTGCCGTCGTTGTCGGTGACGGCGAGTCGACGATCGCCGGCGGCGAGATCGCTCGGCGAACCACCGGTCGCGACGAGCCCCAACAGCGAGAGGTTTCGCGCGTCGTATAACGCGACGCCGTCGTCATAGCAGGCGACGGCGATAAGCGTCGTGCCGTTGGGCGGAGCGGGAAGAATGTGCACCGTCCGGGCGGCGATCGCGCGGCCGTCGCTGGCGATCACCTGCGCGCTCCCCGGGCGTTGCAGAGTGAGATAGCGCGAACCGGTCTCTGCGCGCGAGATGCGTGCGGGGCCGAGAACCGACCAGGCGGCGTTCGGCGCGAGGCCGGCGGAAGCGAGCGCGATGCGGCTCCCGACGAAATAAGGAAACGGAGCGAACGAAATTTTTGCCGGGACGAAGCGCCCGACCGGCGGCAACCACGTCGAACCGAGCAGTGCGGCTGCGGCGGCACACGCAAAGAGCGTGGTGCGGAGTGCCTTCATACGCCGCATCGTTGACGGAGCGTTTCGACGCGGGCGAGTGCGGCGAGAGCGTCGCTACTCGGCGCGAGTTCACCGGTTTGCGTGCGCGCGAGATCGATGGCGAATGCAACGATCGGCTGCTGCGGGCTGCTCGAGGTTAGGATCGCTCCCTCGGGATCGACGGCGAAGATCTCCCCCGACGGGCGATGCGCGACGATGCCGTAGCAGCGCAACTCGGCAGAGCGCGCGCGCGCGAAGCGCTCGCACCAGCTGCGTTCGAGCGTGCTCTCGCAACGAAATATCCGCATGCCGTGCAAGCGAGCTTCCGCGAGTGCGAGCGGCGATGCAAGCGCCGCATCGTCGATCTCCCATGCATCGTCGAGTGAATCGGGGGCGTCGAGAAACCGGCGCGCGCGTTCGATCGCCGATGCGTCGTCATACGCAACGGCGACGCGGCGACGCGCGGGCATTGCGGCGCTCGCCGCACGCCCCGGTAGGGCGAGCGCTCGGGCGCGCACGATAGCGTTCGGCGCTCCGATCTCGACGGTCGCAAAAATCGTTTCTTCGGCGCGCTCGGAGGCCCGAGCGAGCGTGGAGCCGTCAGCCGCGACGATCGCGCTCTTCCCGCAGTAGCGCGCGATGCCGGCTTCGCCGCCGGCTTTGTTTGCGGCGACGAACGGAACGTGGTTTTCGCGAGCGCGGACGAAGGCGAGCAGGTCCGCTTGGAGGTTCTCAAGCGCAGCGGGGTCTCGCCCGCTGGTCACCCAAGCGGTCGGCATAGCGAGGATCTGCGCGCCCCGGTCGACGAGGCTCGCGGCGATGGTGGGGATGCGGCCGTCGGCGCAGACCAGCGCGCCGATCTTCCCCAGCGACGAATCGATGGGTTCGATTCGTTCTCCTGGTGTGAACCAACGGCGGTCGAAGTGCCAGAGAAAGATCTTGTCGGCGTAGCCGGCACGGCTGCCGTCGCGGTCGATCAGGAGTGCTGCATTAAATCTGCGCTCGGCTTCAACGCGCACGAAACCCACGAGGATCGCGCTTCCGAAGCGTCGTGCCAGGGCCGCGAGCTCCTCGACCGCGCCATCGATCTCCGACGGTTCGACCGGGCTCTCGCCGAGAATGTAACCGGGGATCGTCGCCTCCGGCAGAACGAGCAGGTCCGGCTTCTCCGCCAGCGAGCGCTCGACGGCATGGCGAATGGCCGGCCAGCGTTCGGGAAAAGCGGAGCGGTCGTGTGCTTGCAACTGGAGTGCGGCGACCCGCAATTGGGAACTCATCGTGCAAGGGTTCGACGCCCTCTCATCGCTAACCTCAAGGATGCAACTCGCCGCAACGACTGCGGCGCGCTATCTCCCTCGACGACATGGAGACAAGGAGTACCGTGAAAATCTCTTTCCTGACCGGCGGCATCGTGCTCGCAAGCGCAGTCGCCCTTCTCGGCAGCGCAACCGCGCGAGCTGCCGAACATCCCTGCGCGAACAAAGCGAGTAAATGGCAACGAACGGAGTGCCGTGAAATGGTTCGCTCTGCGCCCGGGGACCAATACTTCGGACGGCTGAAGATGAGCTACCTCGGCATTAACAACACGTTCCGCGACGATGCCATTCGTGCCGGTGCATACACGACGAACTCGGGGCTTATTTCGTCGGTGAATTTCGCCGATGAAGCCTTGCGCGATTGGGCGCATCGCTATCCCGGCGATCCGCAGCTTGCGCGCAGCTATTTTCTTGCGATTCAAGCAATGACCAAGCTCTACGTGAAACCGGAGCAAGATCGTGCCTACCATTACATGCTGGTACTGGTGAAGAAGTTTCCCCACACCTATTTCGGCAAAGTGATGAAGAAGAGCTTAGCGCGCGGCTTTACCGAACATTGGTATGCACCGCCGCAGCCCTGCGGGATCGCCGGAGATGCTTCGCCGGTTGCGACGCCATCCGACCCGAATCTCCACATCGATCTGCTCGCGTCGCCCTGCGTACCGGCTGCCGTGCCGTCGAGCTCGCCGGCGCCGTAGCGAGCGCGTAGAACTCGGCGGAAAGAAAAGAGTGCGCCCCCGTCTTTCGACGGGGGCGCACTCTTTCGTTCGTTTGCGACGAGTCGCTTAGAACTTGATACCGAGACCGAGATACGGGCCATTCTCAGAGAAGCCCGACGGCGCGTTGAGTTTCACCGTGCCGCGGTCGCCCTGGATACCGAGATCGATAAACAGGGGGCTCTTGAGGAACGAGTAGGTTGCGCCCAACTCGTACCGCAGGATGCTGTAGGAGACCGTTCCGTTGAAAGACGCGCTGCTGTAGTTGGTCTTCACGGTCGGGTAATCCCAGAGGCTGCCATAGATCGAGAACTGCTTGTTCAGGCTGGGGAGCTTCTCGATGCCGAAACCGACGCCGTTGAAGCGGCCGTAGCCGTAGTTGTTCGTACGAACCATGTAGCCGACACCGATGTAGATGCGCGGATTCGCTACGCGGAGGCCGAGGCGAGCATCGGCAGTGTAGTCACTGGCGGTGAACGCAGGCACGAAGTAGGAACCGGTGCCGCCGATACCCGTGACGCATCCGGGATCGCCGGAGACGCCGAGGTTCGCGCAGCTGTTGTTCGCCGGGGTGTAGCCGGCAGGCGTGGTGACGCCCTGGTTATGCGGGTAGTTGAACTGCCGGTAATCGCCTTCAATCATCCAGGGGAGGTTGAAGAGATTGAACTCGGCGGCGCCACGGACCGCATACGAGAACGGGCTGGTCTTGCCGGTGTTACCCGGGCTGAACTCGTTGTAGATCTTCGGTGAGATCAGGTAGTCGCCGACGATGAAACGATCCTGGTACGGTGCAACGACCGGAGCCGGGGTCGGGGTCGGCGGAGGCGTCGCCGGAGCGGCCGTCGGCGGAGCCGGCGGTGCGGTCGGCGGAGCCGGCGGCGGGGTCGGCGGGATGTACCGCACGACGACGACGCGCTTCTCGGGAACCCACTGAACGTACGCGTTCATCGTCTCCGAGATCACGCGGATCGGCACGAGGACCGAACCCTTGTAGATCATCGGGGGGACGTCGAGCGTGCGCTCTTCACCGTTGATCATCGCCGTCTTCTTGCCGACGGTGAGTTTGATCTCAGCGCCGGGCTTGCTGACGGTGACTTGCTTGGTGCGGGCGTTATAGCTTACCGTCGCGCCCATTTGTTCGAACATCGAACGCAGGGGGATCAGGACGGTGCCGCCACGCACGAGTGCCGAAAGAACGCGGCCCTTCTTCAGAAGGTCCGGCTTCGAGTACACGTGGTGGTCGTTATAAAGAATCGGGACCTGCCCCGACGGCGGAGAACCGAAGTTCGCCGGCGGAGCCGCATTGGTCGAGCTCATATCCGCTACGATCGCTTTGTTGCCGATGTTTCCATGCGACGCGCCGGAGGGAGCTGCGACCGCATTGAGCCCACAGAACGCTGCAATCAGCGTTGCTAGGACTCCGGTGCTCAGTCGCTTCAAAGTATCCTCCTCGATAGGTAAGAGAGTCGTAAAGATGCCTCGGTTTCCTCGTTAAACGTCGCCGATTAAACAACGCTAGGAGCCCGTAGCCGGCCTTCGCCGACGACGGGGCCCCCGAAGAACCGTCCCCCCTCTCTTCTGCTCGAGGCGGCGGCACCCTCTTCGCAGGAGGGGTTCAGTCGAGTTTTTCCGCGAGTTTCTCCTCGAAGCGCTCCCGTTCGATGATAAAGCGCTCGTGGGTGCCCTCGGCGACGGCGTCGGATTCATCGAAGGCGCGCACCGCGAAGCTGACGCGGGGGCCGTCGACCAGGGCGACCTCGACCTCGGTCCGGACGAGAAAGCCCACTGGGACGGGGCGCCGGTGCTCGAGCTCGATATGGGTTCCGACCGAGATCTGGTTCTCGTTCAGCGCGCCCTCCAAGCAGGCGATCGCCGCCCGTTCGACGAGATCGACCAGCATCGCGGTCGAGAGGACCTCGACCCCGGCATTACCGGCCTTGTGCGCGGTCATCCATTCCTCGACGCGGCATTGGAAGCTGTGGGATCGACCGAGGAGGATGTTTTTGGACATAGCGCGGGTTCAGGTAGTTAGTGCCCCGCGCAAAATCCCCCGCTTGCCGAGAAGCCATGAATCAATTCTCAGGTTTGTGGTGTATATGGGGAAAGACGACCTCATTGTCTTCAATAGGAGAGCTATGCCCGGCCCAATCCGTATGACGATCTCGGCGGCTACGATCGCCGTCCTCCTCGCTGGTTGCGGGGCCAAGGGTGCTCGCGCACCGATCCCGCTCGACGTCGAGGCAACTCCGGTGACGGTGGGGCGGATCGCGACCTACCTCTCCCTCGACGGGCAGGTCGCCCCCTACGAAAACTCGACCCTCTCGTTTCAGCAATCGGGCCCCGTCTCGGCGGTCTACGTTAACGTCGGCGACCGCGTCACGAAGGGCGAGATCCTCGCGCGCATCGATCCCTCGACGCTCGATGCACAACTGCAGGCGGCCGATGCGACGGCGCTGCAATCGCAGGCGAGCGCTCGCGGCCAACAGATCGATCTTCCGGCCCGTAACCAAGCCAACGATGCCGCGCTCTCGAGCGCGAAAGCGGCGTTAGCGAACGCGCAGCTCGTCTTCAACCAAGATATGCAGCTATTCAACCAAAAATATCTTTCGCAGCAGGCGCTTGAATCGGCGCGCGCGGCGCTCGCCGCAGCTCAGGGCAATTACAATACGGCGCTTGCAAACGCGCAAGCCAATCCCTCGAATGCCGAATCGGTGAAGGCCGCGCAGGCCGCCGCGCAGGCCGCCGCGGCACAGGCGAATCTCATTCGCACGCAGATCGGGCAGACCGCGTTGTACGCGCCGTTCGACGGCGTGGTGACCGCTCGCATGATGGACCCCGGAACCATGGCGTCGCCGGCCGCTCCCG
>DAHUYY010000109.1 GCA_027306845.1 Vulcanimicrobiota bacterium
CGAGCGGCTCTGCGCGGCCGCTGCCGAAGAGGCGCTGCCGATCTATCTTCTCGGGGCTGCTCCCGGCGTCGCTATCGAGGCGGCGCGATTGCTCGCGGAACGCTATCCGGGGCTTCGCGTCGCCGGCGCCGCCGACGGCTACTTTCCCGCCGACCGAGCCGCTTCGGTCGCCGAGGAGATCGCGCGGAGCGGAGCGCGCCTGCTCTTCGTCGGTCTCGGCTCGCCCCGCCAGGAGCTCTGGCTCGCCGATCACCTCGCGCAGAGCGGCGCCGGCGCCGGCATCGGCGTCGGAGGCAGCTTCGACGCGCTCGTCGGTCGGGTTCCGCGCGCCCCGGAGCGCTGGCGGCGCCTCAATCTCGAATGGCTCTACCGCTTGCTTCGAGAACCCCACCGCTGGCGGCGGCAACTAGCGCTGCCGCATTTCGTCGCGCTGGCGCTTTTCGAAGAGCTGCGCACATTTTTAGGAGGACGGCAAGACCGATGAAGGCGATGATTCTCGCGGGAGGGCTCTCGACGCGCCTCTATCCGTTGACGAAACAAGTTCCCAAGCCGTTGGTTCCCGTTGCCGGCGAACCGAATGCCGTTCACGTCATTCGCTATCTGAAAAAATACGGTTTTGACGAAATTGCGATCAACATTTTTTATCTTCCCGACGCGATTCGTGAAGCGCTCGGCGACGGCTCGCGATTCGG
This sequence comes from Vulcanimicrobiota bacterium, assembly GCA_027306845.1. Classification (GTDB taxonomy): domain Bacteria; phylum Vulcanimicrobiota; class Vulcanimicrobiia; order Vulcanimicrobiales; family Vulcanimicrobiaceae; genus JABEUX01. The sequence goes on from DAHUYY010000109.1 coordinate 693, forward strand.
CGTGCGCCTGCAATACCTGCACGAACGCGAGCTAATGGGAAGCGCCGGCGCGCTCAAACAGATGGAAACCTATTTTGCCGATAGCGAGCACTTTGTGGTCGTCGGTTGCGATGACTTGACCGATCTCCCGCTCGATGCATTGCTCGCGCAGCATCGCGCGAACGATGCCGTCGCGACGATCGGATTGGTGCCGCGCGAACGGGTCGATCAATACGGCGTCGTCGTGCTCGACGAACGCGAACGCATCGTCGGGTTCCAGGAAAAACCCGCGCTTGGAACCGAGCGCAGCCGATTGGTGAATACCGGAATCTATGCTTTCTCGCGCGCGATCTTCAACGAAATTCCCGCGGCGACGTTCTACGATTTCGGCAAACAAGTCTTTCCCGGGCTCGAAAACAAGGGGGCGCCGTTCTTCGGTTTCCGCGCCCCTGCGGCATATTGGACGGATATTGGAACGCCTGAAGAGTATCGACGTGCGACCTACGATGTGCTCGAAGGGCGATTCGTTCCGATCGGCGCGCGCCCGGTCGGTGTCTCCGAGGAGGCATTCGTTGCCGCCGGCGCCCGCGTGGAAGGCAAGGTCTGGATCGGCGCCGGGGCGCGGATCGAGGGAGGAGCGCACGTCGTCGGCCCAACGGTGGTCGGCGTCGGTGCGAGTGTCGGCCGTGACGCACTCGTCGAACGCAGCGTCCTGTGGGACCGAGCCGCTATCGGCGCAGGCTCGCGGCTGCGCGATGCGCTCGTCGGGCTCGATTATCGCGTCGAGGCCGGTAGCGAACTCATCGCCTGTTCGGTTGCAAATGAATGATGCTCCCGCACTTGTCGTCTCCGAGATCGCGCGTGAAGGACGGGTATGCTCGAGCGCGCACTCGATCTGCTCTTTCCGCCACGGTGCATTTGCTGTAATGCCTCCGGGAGCGCGCTCTGCCTGCGCTGCGCGCCCGTACGCGCGCCGATACAGCGACTCGTTTTCGGTATCGAAGTTCGCGCGCTCGCGCCCTATGACGGCGTCTGGAGGCGGGCGGTGATCGCGCTAAAAGCAGGGCGTCGCGATGTTGCCGCTACCCTCGGCGAGCGTTTAGGGGCGGCGCTTCGCGCGGAAGATCGCCATCTCGTCGGTATTCCTACGAGTTTTTCGCGCCGTATCCGACGTGGGTTCGACGGCGGAGAGCGGCTTGCGTACCTCGCGGCGGAGAGCGGCGAGCGCGCCACGAGCCGTTCGCTGCTCTTCGTCGCGCGCGATCGTCAGCGGGGGCGCTCGCGCGCCGAACGACTCGTCGCCCGCGGCCGCTTTCGCGCCTCCGGCGAGATGCTCGTCGGAACCTCGGTGACGCTCGTCGACGATGTCTGCACGACCGGAGCGACGCTGGCCGATGCCGCTCGTGCCTTGCGCGCACACGGTGCGATCGTCGAGCGCGCGCTCGTCGTAGCCCTCACCGATCTCGGGCGCAAGCGCGGCGAGCGATGAAAGAAGTCGTCATCTCGGCCGCAATCTCGCTCGACGGCTTTCTCGATGACGACGCCGCGGAGCGGCTCGTGCTTTCCAGCGAGGAAGATTTCGCCGAAGTGCGCAGACTGCGCGCAGATTACGACGCCATTTTGGTTGGGGCCGAGACGATTCGCCGCGACGACCCGTCGTTGCGTGCAACCGGCACGCAACCGCGCCGCGTGACGATTACCCGGAGCGGCGCCATTCCGCGCGAGGCGCGGTTTTTCAGCGGCGAAGGGCCGCGCAGTATCGTGCTTGCGCCGAGCGATGTCGTCGACGAGATTAAAACGAAGATCGGCGATCTCGCCGACGTGATCGCACTCGAGCGAGCCGACGCATTCGGTATCGTTGCGAAGTTGGAATCTCTCGGCCTCGCGCGCCTTTTTGTAGAAGGCGGGGCTCGCGTGCTGACCGCATTCCTCGGTGCGGGGCTCTTCACGCGGGTGCGCCTCTCGATTGCGCCCTTCTTTCTCGGTAGTCGCGGCCGAGCGCATTTTGTCGATCCGAGCGCGTTCCGGCACGACAAAGATCGTCGTCTCCATCTGCTCGGCGTGCGTACCCTGGGAAACTGTGCCGTGCTCGACCTTGAAAATACCGATGACGCTCTCTACTGAGGCGCGCGACCGCGCATGGCTGCGAGAGGCGATCGTCCTTTCGCACGCGGCCCCGCGTTCGAAGCGCGCCTTTTCGGTGGGTTGTGCGATCGTCGATCCGGAGGGCCGATGCGTCGCAACCGGATTCAGTCGCGAAAACGACGATCTCGCACATGCCGAAGAAGCTGCGATCGAAAAGGCCGAGCGAGCGGGCGTCGATCTGCGCGCGTGTACGCTCTATAGTTCGCTCGAACCGTGCGGAGCGCGGCTCTCACCCCGTCGCTCCTGCGTCGCGCGCATCCTTGAAGTGGGGATCCCGCGGGTCGTCTACGCGTATGCCGAGCCGTCGCTCTTCGTTGAAGCGCACGGCGAACGTCTGCTACGCGCCGCGGGGGTCGAGGTTCGCTCCTACCCGGAGTTCGCCGACGAGGTCATCGCGGTGAATAGTCATTTATTGGGTGCGACCGAGGAACGAAAACGACCGGGGGGCGAGCGTGTTTAGCGGCCTGATCGCTTATAGCGGCCGCGTCGAGAGCGCGCTGCGCGACGAACGCGGCGGGATGCGGCTTCTCGTGGAATGCGAGGGTGTGGAACGCGAGCGCCCGGAGGTGAAAGATTCCATCGCCGTCAACGGTGTTTGCCTCACCGCCACCGAGATTCTCGGCAACCGCATTGCTTTCGATGTTGTTCCCGAGAGCATCGAACGTAGCACGCTCGGCTCGCTCGTACCCGGCGAACGCGTCAATCTGGAGTACAGTTTACGGGTCGGGGACCGCATGGGCGGGCATTTTGTTTACGCACACGTCGATGCGCGAGCGCGCGTCATCGCACGCACGCCCGAAGGGCAGGGAGAACGTATGCGCATCGAGCGCCCGGCACGGCTCGCCGACGGCATCGTCGAGAAGGGCTACATCGCCGTCGACGGCGTCAGCTTGACGGTTGCCGCAACCGGCAAAGATTGGTTCGAACTCGCACTGATTCCCGAAACGCTGGCGCGGACGACGTTGGGATCGCGCTCGGTTGGGAGTGCGGTGAATGTAGAGATCGATCCGATCGCGCGCTACGTCGCAGCGGCACTTGGAGAGCGCCGATGAGCCGCTTCATCGACACGCGCCCTCCCGGCGCGCGACTCTTTCGCACGCGCGTGCGCGTCCAGTGGGCCGATATCGACGCGGCGGGAATCATGTATTTTGCCGCATATTGGCGGTATATCGAACGCGCGGAGATGGAGTTCTTTCGCGATCTTGGGTTCGCCTACGAAAAAATCTTCGAGACCTACGACTTCTGGTTGCCGCGCGTCAAAACCGATGCCGAGTATTTCGGCCCAGCGTTAATGGATGATTGGCTCGAACTCCAGACCTCGATCGAATACGTTGGGACTGCGAGCCTGCGTTGGCAGACCGTCGTCATGAACGAACGCCTCGGCGAGGCCGGGGCGCGCTTTACCTTGACGTGTGCATGTATGGACCGGGCGACCCGCAAGAGCAAGCCGCTTCCAAGCGACCTGCGCGATGCGCTGCGCGGTGCGCTCGCACCGGAGCGGTAGCAGGTGCGCGTCGCGATGCTGGTCGCACCGCGTAGCATCGAACTGCGCGAAGTCGCGACGCCGGAGCCGCCGCCGGGTGGAGCGCTCGTCGCGGTTCGCGTCGCACTAACGGATGGGACCGACCTGAAGGCGTACCGTCGCGGACATCCGCAGATGCCGTTCCCAACGCCGTTCGGGCACGAGTTTTCCGGTGAGATCCTCGCGCTCGGTGCCGGAGTGAGCGACTGGCGCGTCGGCGAGGCGATCGCCTGCGTGCATTCGGCCCCATGCGGAATCTGCTTTTGGTGTGCGGCCGGTGAAGAAGAACTCTGCGAAAGCGTGATGGAGCGCAAGATCCTCGGAGCGTACGCCGACGCAATCGTCGTGCCGCAGCACATTCTCACGCGTAATGCGTTTCATAAGCCCGAGTCGTTATCGTTTACCGAAGCGGCGTTCCTCGAGCCGCTCTCCTGCGTCGTTCACTCGCGCGATCTGCTTGGGCTACGCCGTCGCAGTAACGTCGCGGTCTTCGGTGACGGCGGTTTCGGGCTGCTCCATGCCTTACTCTTCGCGCGCGATGGGCACGAAAGCGTGCTCGTCGGTCGTCGCCCCGAACGGCTCGAACTCGCCGCCTCGCTCGGGCTCGCGACCATCGACGCAAGCGTCGACGATCCCGCCTCGGCGTTGCGCGCACGAAGCGGCGGCCGCGGCGTCGATGCAATCGTCGAATGCACGGGCACGCCGGAGATTTGGGAGCTTGCGCCCTCGCTGGTTCGCCGTGGAGGCATCGTCTCGTTTTTCGGCGGCCTGCCCGCCGAGGCTCGGGTCTCGTTCGTCGCCTCGCGCCTGCATTACGATGAAGTCCGGCTCGTATCGCCGTTTCACTTTACGCCGCGGGCGGTCGCCGGCGCCTTTGCATTATTGCGCGAACGCGCTTTCGATTGCTCGCGCCTCATTTCGCACCGATATCCGCTCGACCGGATCGTCGATGCCTTCACCGCACTCGATGACGGAATTGGGCTGAAGGTCGCCATTGAAGCCTGAACGCGCGATACTACCGACGGAGATGCAGGTCGCGATGCTTCGCAGCGTCGACGATATTCGTATCGAACGCATGGCCGTTCCGAAACTCGGCGCCGGCGAATTGTTGATCCGTACGGAAGCAGCCGGCATCTGTACCGGCGATATCATGGCATGGTACGTCGAGCGCAAGGCTCCGCTCGTCTTAGGGCACGAGCCTGCAGGTGAGGTCGTCGCCGTCGGGCCAGGCGATGCACCGCTCGATGAATTGGGGCGGCCGTTTGCGCCCGGCGATCGTGTTTTCGTCCATCACCATGCACCGTGTTTTTCGTGCTCGTTCTGCGCGCGCGGCGAGTACGTGCAGTGCGCGACGTGGCGGGCGACGCGAATCGATCCGGGAGCGATTGCGGAATATTTTCGCGTTCCGCGCGAAAACCTCGGCGATACGCTGCGCCTTCCGGCGACGCTCTCGTACGTTGACGGCTCGCTCGTCGAACCGCTGGCGTGCGTGGTGAAATCGATGCGTCGAGCCGGGCTCGAAGCGCGCGACCGCGTTCTTTGCATCGGCTTAGGGGTGATGGGGCTCATGCACGTTGCGCTCGCGCGGCACGCGGGCGCCGAGGTGCTCGGAAGCGATCCGATCGCGCCGCGCCGCGAGCTCGCGCGAGGAATGGGTGCACGCGCACTCTCCCCCGAGGAGCTGCCGGAGGCGCTCGCCGCGTGGGGGGAGCGCGGTGGAGCCGATCTCGTCATCTGCGGTCCGGGAAGCAGCGCGGCGCTTCGCGCGGCGTTCGATGCTTGTGCGCCGGGCGGCCGCGTGCTCATGTTCACGCCGCTGGAGCCGGGCGCGACCTTCGATCTCGACCCGGCCGCCTTCTATTTCGGTGACCGGCGGCTCATCGCGAGCTATTCCTGCGGCCCCGACGACACGCGCTCCGCGCTCGGCTTCCTCGCGGCGGGGGTGGTGAGCGCCGAGCGCCTCGGCGCATCGATCCGCCCGTTCGGCGAGGTCGCCTCCGCGTACGCCGATCTTCGCGCCGCCCGCTGCGTCAAGCCGATCCTTTCGTTCTAGCCCGGCGGCCCCCGACGCCGTAAAAGTCGCTTGACAACTGAAAAGACTGGGCGTAGCGTTCGCTCATGCCGAGCTTTGCCGAACGGCTCAAT
>DAHUYY010000010.1:0-20162 GCA_027306845.1 Vulcanimicrobiota bacterium
AGGATCTCGAGCAGCTGCTCGACGATGTGGCTGCCGCCGGCGTCGAAATCGTCGACGAACAAAAAGAGAGCAAGGCCGATGTCGCCGAAGCGGTTATCGCCGACACGCTCTCGCTCGACGATCCCGTCCGCATGTATCTTAAAGAGATCGGCCGGGTGCCATTGTTGACGATGGAAGAAGAGCGCTCCTTAGCGATGCGTATCGAAGCCGGAATACTTGCCGAGAAGGCCAATGGGCGCGTTCGTCGCACGCTGACCCCCGACGCGACGCTCGCCGAGCGTCAGCTGACCGAAGCAAACCTACGGCTCGTTGTCTCGATTGCCAAGAAATATGTCGGCCGCGGCATGCTCTTCCTCGATCTCATTCAAGAAGGCAATATGGGCCTTATCCGTGCGGTCGAGAAATTCGATTATCGCAAAGGCTATAAGTTCTCGACCTATGCGACCTGGTGGATTCGGCAGGCGATTACCCGTGCGCTCGCCGATCAGGCGCGCACGATTCGTATTCCCGTTCACATGGTTGAGACGATCAACCGCTTGGTGAAGGTCTCGCGCCAACTCCTACAGGTATTGGGGCGCGAACCAACCGTTGAAGAGATCGGGCGCGAGATGGGTTTGAGCGCCGAAAAAGTGCGCGAGGTCATGAAGATCAGCCAAGATCCGATCTCGCTGGAGACGCCGATCGGGGAAGAGGAAGATTCGCATCTCGGCGATTTTATCGAAGACCAAGAAGCGATCGCGCCCGCCGAAGCCGCCTCGGTTATGCTGCTCAAAGAGAAGATGGCCGACGTTCTCCAACACCTTACCGATCGCGAACGAAAGGTTCTGGTCCTTCGCTTCGGCCTCGAGGACGGGCATCAGCGGACGTTGGAAGAGGTCGGCCAAGAGTTCGGCGTCACCCGCGAACGCATCCGCCAGATCGAGGCGAAGGCGTTGCGCAAGCTCCGCCATCCCTCGCGCGGAAAAGTTCTGAAGGATTACTGGCAGGGCGACTAAACGCCGCTACATTCCACCCATGCCGGCGTTCTTCGTCGGATGCACGAGCGGATTTTTCTCGGCGAACGCTCCATTCGGGTTGGGGGTAATCCAGACGATGAGATCCCAGATCGAGGGGTACTCGAAAAGGTGCTTCACGCTCTTTGCGTTGTGAACTTTCCCCATCTTTACCAACGTGGAAGCCGAGGGAAAGAGCGGGTCGCCGCCTGCATCGACGAATGCTTTGAGCGAGCTCGCATGATAGGAATCTTTGCCCATCGCGCCGCGCACCACCCAGTGAAAGTGTGCCGGAATGTGGATCCAACGCGCCGGGTTCACGCCCCAAAGAGTTGGAGCGTGCGGCGAATCTCCGACCGGAACCGAGAAATCTGCACCGAGAAGGTGTCCGTGAACGTCGTACCAGAGCTGGCTTGGGTGCGCCGGCCCGGTGCTGAGCCAATGAAGGTTGGCGTAGCTAATCGCTCCGGTGTTGTCCTCGTTGGTGTAGCGGAAATACCCCGCACGGCGGGCGTCGGCAATCGTCGCGAAGCGCTGGGCAAGATCGGCCTGAATGCGGTGGACGAAAGCGATCTCGCTTCCTTGCGGTTTCGGTGAGAGCGGTGCTGCTCCGATAAGGCTGATGCTCGTTGCGAGCGAAGCGCACGCGAGTGCGAGGCGTCGGAACATGGGTGGTCCCTTTCTCAAGCGGGTGAGGAGATTGGCGTCGGTGACGGTGAGGGTGGCGTCGTCGGTAAGGGTGGCGTCGTCGGTGAGGGTGGCGTCGTCGGTGAGGGCGGCGTTGTCGGCGAGGGCGGTGCAGTCGGCGATGCCGTCGGTCGCGGCGACGGGTGCGCTCGTTGGATGTGCGGGTGCGCCGGAGTCATCAAGGGGATCGGTGTGAATGCCGCCGCGGGAGTCGCAGAGAGGACCGGAAGCGGAGGCGGTGTCGCGATGAACGCTTTCCCATCGGCAACGGTCACGAGCGCACCGGCCTGCGCGCGCACTTGCGTTCCTTTCGCGAGGTCGATGTTGCGACCACGCCGGAAAACTTGATAGAGCACGTGCGGCGGGAAAAGAATATTTGCAACGGTGTCTTCGACGCCGACCGTCGATTCATGGCCGATCGTCGTGTGGACGGTGAGCCGATAGGAGGGAGCGACCAACGGCAACGTTTTGCCGTCGGCGAGTTTAAACGGCTCGAAAAAAATATCGACGTACCCGTAAACATCGCCGCTCGCTGCCGCGCGCACGTTGAGCACTTTAATGAATTCCGAACTTCCGGCGGGGGCGAGCGTCACCCCGTCGACGCGCAACGGGTAGGTGAGGTGCGCGCGCACGATCTCTCCACGCTGCGAGGTCACCGATGAGAGTGGATCGTCGAGCGTAAAAAAGAGCGAGGTCGACGACGCGTGCGGGCGCCCGAGAGCCGAGGCGATCGGCTGCCCCGGCGGTGGGGTAGCGATAACGATCGCGCTCAGTGGCGGCGCGGGAAAAAACGTCGCGGCGGCGGTCGCTATGATTGCAAGCGATACGCCGAGCGCACGCAGGTTAACTCGCGCGCTCTTCTTCCTCGGCGACGATTGCGGCGCGCTTACCCTGTTCGATAAGCTCTTTGACGCGCTGACCGCCTTTTTGTCCGATTCTTTCGTAGAAATCCGCTCCATATCGATCTCGGGTCGCTTCGCCGCCTTTCTTGCCACCCTTCTTCCCGATCTCTTCGTAGAACGCATGACCGTGCGATTTCTTCGTCGCTAATCCGCCTTTGCGGCCGATTGCCTCGTAAAATTCCGGGCCATACTTGGCTTTGACGGTTTGGCCGCCTTTTTTGCCGGCCTCACGGACCGACATGCCGGGGGCTTTGGGCTGAGGTTCGCGCTCGTCGGACATTGCTCGTTGCTCCCTTATGCCCCCATCGGGAGCATGGTATGTGGTCAGAGGTCGGCAGGACGCCGCGCTCTGTATCTGTTAAGAACGCCTTGGAATCGCATTTGGTTGGGCTAGATGCCCGAATAACGTCAAAAAATTGGAGAACGAACGTGAGAAGCTCGGGAATCCGTACGATTGCCCTGGCCGCCGCCGCGGCGCTCGCCCTTCCCGGCCTGCCGGGGGCGGCTGCAACGACGATGCCTCCGGCGCTGCAAATCCTGATCCTCGAGCAGAAGCGGTCGCTCGGGCACGGGAGGCTCGCACATCTGCTCGATACCGGGGGGACGCTCGTAGCGGTCCGGGCCGCGCTTGCGCTCGGTCGCACGAAGCAGCCGGCGGCCGCCCCGGTGCTGCTCAATCACGTCGCCGACTCGCGCCCGGCCGTGCGTGCGCTCTCGCTCTTCGCGCTCGGGCTGCTCGCCGACGGGCGCGGGATACCCGCGATGCTACGCGGCCTGCACGACCGGAACGGCGCGGTCCGCGTCGGCGCCATCGATGCGCTCGATCGTGAGGTGATGGCGGCGCAGGTTCCGGCCGCGCTTCTGCCCCGCGTCGCCCGTGCCGAGATGCGGGCGGCGCTTCACGACGCCAGCCCGATCGTGCGCTCGATCGCCGCGATCGATCTTGTTGGGCTCGCCAAGGGCCCTGCGGCGAGCCCGGCCTCCGCCGTGCTGCTGAAGCTCTTCAAACGCGACCCCTCGCTGGAAGTGCGCCGAGCGGCGATGTGGGCGATCTTTCGTGGCTACGCCGCGAAGGTGCCGCGGAAGGCCCTGCTGCAAGGGCTCGCCGATAGCGATAGCGTCATTCGCATCGAGGCGGTACGCGCGATCGGCGGCAGCAAGGATCCCGCACTGCTCCCGGCGCTCAAGCCGATGCTGCAAGACCGATCGTGGCGCGTTGCGGAGCAGGCCGGCGAGGCGATCCTCTCCCTGGAAGGGCGCCCGGCGACGCAGCACTGGAAAAAGATCCCGGCGTGGCTCCACCTCCCGCCGGTCCACCCGAGCCCGCTCGATCGCCTGCCGGCACTGCCGCGCCCCGCACAGCCACCGATCCCCGCGCCGCCGAACCCATCGGCGGTATCGCCGACGCTCTCGCTCGACCCCAGAACGGCAGCGGAGATGATCGGCCCCGCACCCGGCCCGCACCCGCGCGTGCGCATCGTGACGACGCAGGGCAATATCTACCTCGAACTCTTTCCCGAGTGGGCTCCGCTGACGGTCGAAAATTTCTTGAACGTCGCCGCGCGCGGATACTACGATAATCAGCCATGGTTTCGCATCGTACCCGATTTCGTCGTGCAGACCGGCGACCCGTCGGCGAATGCACCGGGGCTCGGCTATACCATCGGTGCCGAGGAAAACCCGATGTTGCAGGGGAGCGATATTCTCTCGATGGGGCTCGATTATCCCAAAGGCAAACCGGCGCGCGATTCGGCCTCAACGGAATATTACATCACGCTCTCGCCGCAATATCATCTCGACCGCGATTTTACGGTCTTCGGGAAAGTGATCGCCGGCGCCGCCGTGCTCGCGCACCTCTCCGAAGCGGATCGAGTGATTCGCATCGACCGCATCGCCGATCTCGAAGTGAAAGCGCCGGCGCCCCGATAACGGCGCCCGGCCTCAGAAGAGGCGCCGCGAATCGAGCAAGATCGTCACCGGGCCGTCGTTCACCGACGCGACGGCCATCGTCGCTCCGAAGCGACCGTAGGCGACGGTGAGGGAGCCGCGCTCGAGCAGAGCGCCGACGCATTCGTAGAGCGTGCGCGCTCGATCGCCGGGTGCAGCTGCGACGAAGGATGGGCGCTTGCCGCTACGCGCGTCGCCGAGCAACGTAAATTGCGAGATCAGTAAAACGGCGCCCCCACTCTGGTGAATGTCGCGGTTCATCTTTCCGTGCTCGTCGTTCCAGATGCGAAGAGCGAGGATTTTGTCGGCGATCGTGCGGGCGTCGCTCTCGTCGTCATCGCGGGCGACGCCCAACAACACGAGCAGCCCCGCGCCGATAGCGCCGACGAGTTCGTCGTCGACGCGAACGCTTGCTTCGGAGACGCGCGTGAGAACGGCGCGCACGGAGTTACTTGCTGAAAATCGAGGAGAGCGCGAAGAGCGCGTTCTCCCGGCGCTCCATAACGCGGCGGAAAAAATAGCCCGCCCAATGCGTCCCGAACGGGACGTAGATGCGCACCCGATGCCCGCGCGCAACGAGATCGCGTTGTAAGCCGGGGCGGCAGCCGTAGAGCATTTGGAACTCATAGCGATCCGGCGGTATCGATCGTTCGGCGATGAAACGCTCGAGCTCGGCGATAAGGCCGACGTCGTGCGTGGCGAGCGCCGGATAATTTACCTCGAGTAGCAATCGCTTCGCATCGGCGAGATATTGCGCGCGAATCTCGGGCATCGTCTTTATGGCGATCGTCGCGGGCTCGTTATAGGCCCCTTTGCAGATTCGTACGCGTTGGCGCAGTGCGATGGCATGCGTGACATCGTCGGGAGTGCGCTTGAGATAGGCTTGCAGCACCGGGCCGACGTTTCCGTGTTTGGCGAAGGCGCGATCGACGACGCGAAGGGTCGCGTCGGTGACCGCGCTTCCCTCCATATCGACGCGAACGAAAGGATCCGGATTTGCGGCGGCTCGTCGGAGAACCGTCGAGAGGTTCTCCAACGCAAAATCTTCGCCGACGAGCAAGCCCATCGCCGAGAGCTTCACCGAGACGTTCGTCTGCAGCCCCGAGAGACCGACTGCATCGAGCATCTCCAAATACGCGTCGCGCGTCGCGGCGGCTGCGGTAGGATCGAGGACGTCCTCGCCGAGGAAGTCCAACGTCGCGGTCATCCCCTCCGCGTTGAGCTGGGCGACCGCCTCGAGGGCCGTTTTAATCGTCTCTCCGGCGACGAAGCGCTTTGCTAGGAAGAAAAACTTCTTCTGAAATGCTGAATCCGGCGCGAAAAGCCGGTCGATGACTGCCATGCGCCCCTCTTCGACGCAGGCGAGGCCGAGCGCTGCTAGAAAGACCCAGTTCGTCGTGCCGAAATTTTACGCACCGTTGACCGAATCGGCGAGGCTGGGATCGCCTCGGAGTGCTAATGTCTGAAGATATGCCACAGCGCAACTGGCGAGTTCTCATCGCTGACGACGACCCCGCGATCTGCACGTTGGTCGATACCGTCTTGCGCAAGGGGCCCTTCCAGATGATCGTCTGTAACGATGCCGAGAGTGCGCTGGTGGCGATCGGCCGTGAAGACCCCTTCGATATCATCATCTGCGACTTTATGTTACCGGGCATCTCCGGGCTCGATTTAATCGAGCGACTGCGCTCGAACGAACGGACGCGAGGGGTGCCGATTCTCATGATCAGCGGGCACACCAACTACGCGATGGATGGGCGTGCGAAAAATGCCGGTGCGAACCTTTTTCTCAACAAGCCGTTTACGATCTCGCAATTGCGAGCTGCGGTCAATCAACTGCTCGCTATCTCGCGCCCCAGTTTCGGCGGTTCGGGCAATCCGGCAGCGCGGTAGGAAGCCCCTACCGCTTTGGCCTTTCTTAAAGTTCTCTTTGTAGCGATCGCGCTTGCGCTCGACGTCTTTGCCGTTGCCATCGGCGTCGGCTTGCGCGGGCTCGACCTCGGTGCCCGGGTGCGCATCGGCGCCAGTTTCGCTGCCGCCGAGATGGGGATGTCTCTGCTTGGGCTCGAGCTCGGTGGGCTCGCCGGACGTGCACTCGGCCTGCATGCCGGCTATCTCGGGTTCGCAGTGCTTATCATTTTGGGTATTGCGATGATCGCACAGGCGGTGCGCGAGAGCGAACGCCCCCCGCTCGATCTCTCGCGCGGTTGGGGGCTGGCGCTCGCGGCGCTCTCGGTGAGCGTCGATTCTCTCGGCGTCGGTTTCTCGATTCACTATATCGGCGTGCCGATCGTCGTCACGCTCGTGACGATCGGCGTTGTTTCGGTGCTTTCAACGACGATCGGCATCACGTTCGGGCGCCTAGTAGGGCAACGCAGCGAAGCTTCGGCGGAGTTACTCGCCGGAATCGCGCTAGTGATCGCCGGGGCGGGCTTTGCAGTGCTCCAGGCGCTCGGCATAGCGTAGCGAAAACCTCGCCCATGGAGGTTTCCGATCTGCTGCTCGATCGTGCGCTCGCAAGCGGCGCGCGCAGCATCGCGGTCGTCGGCACCGGCAAAAACGTCGGCAAGACGGTGGTGATGCGGGCGATCTATCGCGCGGCGATCGCGCGCGGCATGTGCGTCGGGCTTACCTCGATCGGCCGCGACGGCGAAGCGAACGATTTCGTCGATACGGTTGCGAAACCACGCTTACGCCTCGCCGCCGGAACGCTCGTCGCCGGAGCGCTCGGCGCCCTGCCTCGCTCCCCTGCGCTGCAATGGTGCGAATGCACCGATATTCAGAGTGCGAGCGGCCCGCTTGCGATCGTCCGGGTGCGTTCGGAGAGCGAGGTAGAAGTTGTCGGCGCTCCGACCGCATCGGGGCTGCGTGGTTGCGTCGCCTCGCTCTTCGCCCACGGCGCCGATATCGTGGCGATCGATGGCGCGATCGATCGCATCGCCGCGTTACGTGAAGAAGATGCGGTGGTTGTCTGTTGCGGTGCCGCATCCTCGCCCAGCGTGGAAGCGATCGCCGCCGAGGTCGGCGCCCTCGTCGCCCTGTTGGGATTGTCGCGGTACGACGGGAAGGGCGCTGCATTACGCGTCGACGGTGCGTTCACGCCGACGCATGCCGCAACGCTGATCGCCGCCGGAGAGCGTCGTGCCGTCGTCGTCCGCGACGCGACGCGCGTCACGTTGCGCGGACGCGCTCTACTCGGCGTTCTCTCTCGGTTGCAGATTCGGGTCGAGCGCCCGCTCCATCCGGTCGCCGTCACGGTGAATTCCGTCGGGCGCACGGGGAGCGTGGAGCCCCAGGCGCTGCTCCAAGCGGTGCACGCGGCGGTGGCGTTGCCGACCTTCGATCTTTTCGCGGCTAGTGCAGCGTGAGCGCCGACGAATTTATCGACCGCTCGAGCGCGAACGCAATCGGCGAAGAGTGGCTCGCTGTGGCGATCGAACCGCGCAGTGCCTACGGCGCGCGCGAGAACGCGAAGCGGCGTCGCTTTCGCCCCGGCGAAGAGCGCGAGGCGATGGCGAGCGCAGGGCGTATCGCGCGAATCGCCGAGTGCCTCGACCCCGACCTCATGGAACGAGCGTTGGCGAGGCTCGCACGGCTACCCGACATTTCGGCGGCGCTCGCTCGCGTCGCCGTTGGCGACTCGCTCGACGACGCGGAGGCACTTGCGTTTTTGCGCTTCGCCGATGGAGCATCGGAGTTGCAGCGCGCGCTCGAAGGGTGCGACGAATTGCCGAATTGTGCCGGCGAGGCGGTCGAAGCGCTGCGCGTGCTTTTCGAACGCGGCCGCGTGGGAGGCCACGCGTTTTATCTTCACGATTCGTTCGACGATGCATTGCGGTCGGAGCGAGAACGGTACGAAGAAGCTCGCGCTCGTTTCGAAGCGGCACGCGGCCGTCTCGAACGCAAAGTCGCCGAAGCACTGGGGCGCAGCGCTCGCTTCGATGAGGAATTTATCGTGCTGCGCGAAGAGCTCGCGAAGCCGCTCCCCAGCGGCGTACGCGTCGTGCGCGAAGCCCCGACCTACGTGCTCTGCGAGATCGATCTCGACGAAGAGAGCCGCGCGCAGCTCGAACGTCGAGAAGAGGCGGCACGCGCCGTAGCCCTCGCCGAGGAACGCGTACGCGCCGCGCTTGCCCGCGAGGTCTTTACATTGGGCGACGGACTCGCGCGAGCGACGTTCGCACTCGGGGAGATCGATCTCGTTCTCGCCGCGGCGTCATGGGCGCAGCGCTTCGCATGTCGGCCGGCGGAACTCGATGCAGCGGGCGAAATTCAGATCGTCGAAGGGCGTTGGTTGCCGTTACAGGAGCGCTTGGAGAGCGCGGGAGGAGCGTTCGTTCCATCGAGTATTTCGTGGAGCGGCGCGGCGATCGTTACCGGCCCGAACATGGGCGGAAAATCGGTAGCACTGCGTACGGTAGGATTTATCGCGCTCTGCGCATCGCTCGGGTTACCGGTTCCCGCGCAGCGCGCTCGGCTCGCGCTCCCGCCGATGATTCGTTGGCTTGGTATCGGTCCCGATGACGAAACGCGCGGTGCGCTGCTTTCCTCGTTTGCAGAAGAAGCGGTGCGGTTGCGCGACGCTTTTCGAGCGCTCGCGCCGCGGAGTCTCCTTCTGGTCGATGAATTCGCGCGAACGACCACCCCGCGGGAGGGTTTCGCGATATTAGTCGCCTCGCTGCAGAGCGCGCGCGAACGGGGTGCCGATATCATCGCGGCGACGCACCTTGCCGGGGTCGCCGCCGCCGCTGGGGCGCGCCATTTTGCCGTTCGCGGATTGCGCGGCATTCCGACGCCGACTCCCGGCGCCGATATCGACCGGTTGCTCGCCGCGCTCGCCGATTGCATGGATTATCGCATTGAAGAGCTCTCCGAGGATCGCCGCGAGAGCTCCGACGCCCTCGCCCTCGCGAGCTTGCTCGGGGTCGACGAAGGAATCGTACTGCGAGCGCGCGGGATTCTGAAAACCATCGCGGAGTAGCGCGGGACGCATGCGTCGAAAGCCGCGCGCATGCAGCCGCTCATCATCACTTGTGCCCCCGTCGGTGCCGAACTCACCCCCGAACAGACGCCGCACCTCGCGGTGACGCCGAAGCAACTCGGCGCGGTGGCGGCCGAGGTCGTGCAGGCGGGTGCCTCGCTCATCCACGTCCATTGTCGTAACGATGACGGCACCAACACGCACGATGTCGCGCGCTTTCGGGCCGCCTACGAAGCGATTCGCGCGAACAGCGATCTCATCGTGCAGTTTTCAACCGGTGGTGCGATCGGCATGACGCCGAAAGAGCGCGCGGCGGTCCTACAATTGCGTCCGGAGATGGCGACGCTGACCTGCGGAAGCGTGAATTTCGGCGATGAGATCTTCGAAAATAGTTTTCCGATCATGCGCGCCATCGCCGCTGCGATGAAAGAATACGGAGTGCGCCCCGAACTCGAGATCTTCGATAAAGGGCATCTCGCCAACGCGCGCCGTCTCGCCACCGAAGGTGTGCTGGCGCTGCCGCAGCATGTCGATTTCGTGCTCGGCGTCCCGGGAGCGCTCGAAGCGAGCGTTCAGAATCTCTGCGAGCTGGTACGCGATCTTCCCGAAGGGTGTACCTGGTCGGTCGCCGGCATCGGGCGGCAACAGTTGCCGCTGGCGATGGCCGCAATCGCGATGGGCGGGCACGTACGCGTCGGCCTAGAGGATAATATTTACTACAGCAAAGGGCGACTCGCGACCAACGGCGAGCTCGTCGCCCGAATCGTTCGCATCGCCGGCGAGGCCGGCCGCCCGGTTGCGACTCCGGCGCAGGCTCGCGAGATTCTTTCGCTGCCGCCCCTTGCCGGGGCAGGCATCGGCCGCGTCGCCTCCTAATCAGGGCGGGCTTTGCTGACCTATATCGTGCGGCGAACGCTGCAAGCGATTCCGCTCCTGCTGCTCATCTCGGTGGTGCTCTTTCTCGTCGCGATGAAGAGCTCTCCGGCGGGGCCGCTGACGCCTTATTTGACGAACCCGCATATCACCGCAGCCGATATCGCGCGCTTGCGCCATAATTTCGGCCTCGACAAACCGATCTGGGTCCAGTACTACTTTTGGTTGAACCGAACGCTGCACGGTGACCTCGGCTATTCCACCAGCAACGCCGAGGCCGTAACGACTGCAATCATGCAGCGCCTTCCCGCTACGCTCGAACTCATGGGCGCGTCGCTGCTCATTGCGATTACCGCCGGGATATCGCTGGGAATTTTTTCGGCGGTCCGCCCGTATTCGACCGCCGATTACATCATCACCACACTCGCCTTCTTCGGGCAGTCGATGCCGGTCTTCTGGTTTGCGCTGATGATGCAGTTGCTCTTCTCGGTTCACGGGATTCCGCTGCCGTTCGGCTATGAAATTCAGTTGCCGTCGGCAGGGATGAGCAGCGGTGGTGGTTTTAATCTCGGAGATCGCATCGACCATTTAATTTTGCCGGCGTTCGTTCTCTCGCTCCTCCAACTTGCGCTCTTCAGTCGGTTCATGCGTTCCTCGATGCTCGAGGTGATGAAGGCCGACTATATGCGCACGGCGGCGGCGAAAGGCTTGCCGTTTCACACGATCCTTTTCCGGCACGGCCTAAAAAACGCGATGATTCCGGTCGTCACCGTAATCGCGCTCTCGATGCCGAGCTTGATCGGCGGCGCGATCGTCACCGAGACGATCTTCGCATGGCCGGGCATGGGGCGACTCTTTATTAACGGTTTGCAGCAATCGGATATTCCGCTGCTGATGGGTTACCTCAATCTCACTGCAATTTTGGTTGTATTTTTCAACCTCGTTGCCGACGTAACATACGCGTGGCTCGATCCTCGCGTGAAATTCGATTAGGACGAGGGCAAAGTATGTCGACCGGGCAATCAGTACAAGAAGTCGCGGCATTTTCATACGATGAGGACGTCGCCTTCACGAAGGTGACGCTCTGGAAGCGGTTCCGGCGCCACCGGTTGGCGATGGCGGGGCTGATCGTCCTCGGTTGCATCGTCCTAGCGGCAGTTTTTGCCCCCGTTCTTGCGCCGTTTCTGCCGAACCATATCGATAACGTCCATTGGCAGGGGACGCCGTTGCCGCCCTGCTTTGAAAATGCGGCGACCTGCGGCGGACATCCGCTCGGCACCGACGAGGTTGGGCGCGACGAACTCTCGCGCTTGCTCTTCGGTGCGCGTGCTTCGCTCCAGGTCGGGCTCTTCGCCGTGATTATCGAGATCGTGATCGGCTCGATCGTCGGTGCGATCTCCGGTTATTACGGGGGGTGGATCGACTACCTCATGATGCGTATCACCGATGTCTTTCTCTCGATACCGATTCTGCCGCTGCTGCTGGTACTCACCGCGATCGTCGTCGCAACCTCCAGCCGCGCGAGTTTAAGTTTCGGAGTCATCGTGTTGGTGATCGGCGTCCTCTCGTGGCCGAACCCCGCTCGTTTGGTGCGCGCCTCATTCTTGAGCCTTCGCAACCGCGAGTTCACCGAAGCCGCGCGGGCGGTCGGCAACGGTGACCTGCGAATTATTTTCCGGCATCTGCTCCCCAACGCGGTCGCACCGATCATCGTGCAGGCGACCCTCGACGTCGCCAACGTGATCGTGCTCGAATCAACGCTCTCGTTCCTCGGAATGGGGATCCAGCCCCCGACCGCCTCGTGGGGCAATATGCTCACCGGGGCGCAGGTCAACGTCGAGAACGCCTGGTGGGCGGCGGTCTTTCCGGGCATCGGCATCCTGCTGACGGTGCTCTCGATCAATTTTATCGGCGACGGTCTGCGCGATGCCCTTGACCCGGGTATGCACTAGGCCGTATAGTCGCGAAGCCCTCGTGCGCAAGTGGCGGAATTGGTAGACGCACTAGCTTGAGGGGCTAGCGGGAGCAATCTCGTGCTGGTTCGAGTCCAGTCTTGCGCACCAAAATAAGAAAAGGCCCAAATGGGGCCTTTTTTACCTTGGTGCGACCGATGCTCCGAAGCGGCACGAGATTGCCGTTCCTCGCGCCCCAGGCTCCCCACGAGCCGCCTCCCTTTTTTTGTGTTACCATCGCGGCATGCGCACGTCTCGATGGCAGAAGGTATTTCGGGCGCTGCGAGACCGGCTTCGCATCGGCCCGGCTCGTCCGCCACGCGTCACCGACGACGGTGAAGATGATGGCTTGACCGGCTCGCGCGTTCCGCGCAAACCGATCGCGCCGAATCTCTCCGGGGGCGCTGCGGCTGCAATACCTGACGAGCATTGCGTTGGAGCGACGGCGGTAGCGGATCGCCCGTAACCCGAAGAGCCTCTTTTTGCAGCGCCGGAGGTGGCGGCCTTCGCGCCGCGCTATAGCCTCTGCCGATGAACGCACGCGCGCTACTCCTCGCAGCCCCGGGATCCGGCAGCGGAAAGACGACGCTGACCCTGGGGCTCATTCGTGCGTTACGCGACCGTGGCTTGCGCGTCGGCTCGGCGAAGGTCGGCCCGGATTTTATCGACCCGGCCTTTCACGCCGTCGCTAGCGGGCGACGATCGGGGACGCTCGATCTCTGGGGGATGCGCGAACGCACGCTTCGAGCAGAACTCGCAGCGGTCGCCGCCGAGAGCGATATCGTCCTGATCGAGGGGGTGATGGGGCTCTTCGACGGCGCCCGCGATGGGGTTGGCTCGAGCGCTCATCTCGCGAAAGTTCTCGATCTGCCGATCGTGTTGGTCCTCGATGTCGCCGCGCAGGCTACGACCGCGGCGGCGGTCGCATTCGGCCTCGCTCGCTACGATCCGGAGTTGCGCGTTTGCGGAGCGATCCTCAATCGCGTCGGTTCGGCCGGACACGCCGCGACGATCGTGCCCTCTCTGGAAGCGATCGGCATTCGTAGCCTCGGGTTCCTCGCTACGAATTCCGCGCTCGCCCTCCCAGAACGCCATCTCGGTCTCGTCCAAGCGCGCGAACATCACGACCTCGAGCGATTCATCGCTGCAGCAGCCGCCGCATGCGCCGCACAACTCGATCTCGATGCCTTGTTCGCGCTCGCCGCGCCGCTTCCCGAGCTCATCGCGTCCAACGAAAGCCCGCTTCCGCCGATCGGTGAGCACATTGCGATCGCCGAAGACATCGCCTTCGCTTTTTCGTACGCGCATATCACGGAAGGCTGGCGGCGCGCCGGAGCGCAGCTCTCGTTTTTCTCGCCGCTTGCTAACGAAGGCCCCAGCCGCAGCGCCGATGCGGTCTATCTTCCCGGCGGCTATCCCGAACTTCATGCCGACAGGCTCGCCGCTGCTATCTATTTTCGTGCTGAAATGGAGGCCGCGCGTGCGCGTGGGGCGGCGATCTATGGTGAGTGCGGCGGGTACATGGTGCTTGGAGAATCGCTCGCCGATCGCGATGCGGTCGAGCATGCAATGCTCGGCTTTCTGCCGCTGCGGTTTTCGTACGCGCGCCCTCGTCTGCATCTCGGTTATCGCGAAGTGCATGCCGTCGTCGACACGCCGCTTGCGCGCGCGGGCACGCCGCTTCGCGGGCATGAGTTCCATTTTGCAAGCGTCGAATGCGAGCCGGCAGCCGAGGCGCTCTTCGAAGCAAGCGCTGAAGCGCATGCCCCGACGCGGATAGGAATGCATCGCGGGAACGTGCAGGGTTCCTTCTTGCATCTTCTCGACCGTGCCGAACCGTAACAAAGCCCGTCGTTTGCAGTAGTACGGCAGCGTGGAGCATATCGTCCCGATCGTCGGCATCGTGCTGCTATGGCTGTTTTTCGCCGGCAAGAAACGCGGCGGTGCTTCGTGCGGAGCGGGGCGCCCGTCGTGGCGCAATTCTTGGCGCGCCCGGTCGGGCGCATTCGCAGCCTCGGAGGAACCTGCGGCAGAGGATGGCGAGGATGGCGAGGGTGCATCGGAGAGTGCTCCGGTCGCCGTAGCGACGAACTATTCCCAGCCCGTCCCTCAGAGTAGGCGCTCCGCTCGCTCGCCCTTCGCCGGTGCCGCCGCACCGCTCGCTCCTCTCGCTCCCCTCGCTCCGCGCAGCGCATCCGGCGCGCGCGCGGCGCTTCCCCCGCTACCACCAATCGCCCGTAAAGGACAATCCACCTAATGCCGATCATGAGCGTTATTTCCACCCTCGACAACAACGGCCAAGAGGTGATGGGCCCCGAGGTCCTCATCTATCATTATCCGTCGGCGAGTATCGTGAGCGGTTCGTTGCTCACCGTCGAGAGCAATCATTTTTGCGTGTTGAAATCGCGTGGCGCGATCCTCAACGTTTACGAAACCGGGCAATATCCGATCACGACCGGAGATAAACCGCTCGTCGGTTCGTTCGTGCAGGGCTTCTTCGGCGGGCAGAGCCCGTGGCAATACGAAGCAATCTATATCAATCGTGCGAAACTCGTCGTTCGCTCGTCGGGCATCGCGCTCTCGGCCGAGATGGCCGAGATGAGTTACGATGTCGATTATTACATTCACGTACCGACCAAGGACGGCGCACTCAAACTCGTCCAGCACATGCCGTATCGCGGCCACGCATTGCTGACCGACCAGATCAACGATTACGCTGGGCCGGTGGTCGAACAAGCGATCAACCAACTCATTCAAGTAACGCCGCTGGAAAAAGTCAACGAAAAAATTCACGATCTCACCGATCTCGTGCGCACGCACCTGAGCGAATTTCTCGACGGGTACGGCATCGCGCTCGACACCGTCAAGGTGCTCGTGCGCCCGAACGACGAACGGATGCGGGCGCTCATCTCACTCAAGGCATTCGGGCTCACCGAGATGGAAGCGGTGCGATATTACGCAGCGATCCTGATGGCCGAGCGCGGTGTTTCGAGCGCGCCGAATATGGCGATCGGGCAGCCGTTCACGATCGGCGCGACGCCGGTTCTTCCGCTCGGCAACGCGGACGCCGGAACGGCGACGGTGAAATGAACCCGGCGATACCGTCGGAGGATATCGTGCGGGCGCTGCTCGATCCGTCGCAGCCCTCGCACGATCCGTCGGTCGCTATCGTGCAGGTCGCCCTTAGCGGCTTCGGCTTTAATTTCTACGACGCGCGTAACCAGGCTCGGGCGAACGATTTGCTCGTGCGCGAGCGCGTCTCGAATTTACTCGCCGACGCCGCGGCGGCCGTGCGCAAACTCGAGGCTCGCTATCGCGAGCGATTTATTCCCGCGGCGACGCGCGAAGAGCCGTTTCCGCCCCCCAACGCATTGCGGAGAGCGAAGGCGCTCCACGAGCTCACCGCACGGCTCGATGCGGCGTGCTCGGAGATCCTCACGCTCGAGGTGCCCGGTGCCGACCCGATCTGGTCGCGGCTTCGCGACGAATTGCCGACGCTTCATCGCTTGGTCGCTTTCGACGTGGGGCTCGCAACCGCGGCGACCGCACTCTTCGAACGGGCGGACGCCCTTACCCCGGAGGAGGTGGAGAGCGACGTGGCATCCGAAGCGTTCGAGGGCGATTTTACGGTTCTGCGAAAGGCCTTGCGCGAACGGCGCGCGCTGCTCTGCGGAGCCGGCCCGGCACTCCCGCAAACCTGAAACTCCGCCGGTGATTCCGGCGTAGTACGCAGCGAGGCGCTTGGGCGCGCCCGCGTAAGCAAGGAGTGAAGGCGTATGTGGTTGACCCGATTTGCGATATCCCGGCCGATGGTCACCGCTGCGATCTTCATCGCGCTCGCCATCGCCGGCTTCGTCGCCTTCCTGCAGATCGGACGCAGCGCGAATCCGCCGGGCACCGATTATCCTCTGGTGATCGTCGCCGCGGGATATCCCGGGGCATCGCCGCAGACGATGGAAAAGTTGGTCGTCAAACCGATCGAAGATCAACTCGTCGGCACGCAAAATATGGATCAGGTCACCGCGACGACGCAGGAAGGGAGCGCCGTCGTCTTAGTGCGCTTCAAGCTGGGAACCAATCTCGACATCGCCGCAATCGACGTCCAGCGCCGCGTCGATACCGCGCGTATCTACATGCCCGCCGATATGGATCCGCCATCGGTGGAGCGGAACGGCGCCTCGCAACCGTTGCTCGACCTCGCGTTGAGTTCGTCGACGTTATCGCCGATGCAACTCGCCGATCTAACCACGAATCAAATCGAGCCGATGCTGCAAGAGATTCCAAACGTCCAGACCGTCGACGTCTACGGCCTCGCAACCCGGCAGTTCAACGTACGGCCGAACCCGGCTGCGCTCGACGGCCTCGGCGCCACGCTCGGCGACGTGTTTAATGCCGTCGCCGGAA
This sequence comes from Vulcanimicrobiota bacterium, assembly GCA_027306845.1. Taxonomy (GTDB): domain Bacteria; phylum Vulcanimicrobiota; class Vulcanimicrobiia; order Vulcanimicrobiales; family Vulcanimicrobiaceae; genus JABEUX01. The sequence continues at coordinate 16,739 of DAHUYY010000010.1, forward strand.
ATAATGCGAATCTTCCCGGCGGGCTCTTGGAGCAGCCCACGCGAGAAGCGACCGTTTCGATCCGTTCGGGAATCGACAACGCAAGCGATATCGCGGGTATCCCGCTCGTAATTCCCGGCGCGAGCGACAAAAATCTTCGAGTCGGCGATGTCGCTACCGTCGACGACGGCCATATTGAAATGCGATCGATTTCGCATTACAACGGGCAACCACGCCTCTACGTGAGTTTAGGACGCGCGATCGGCGCCGATGAAATTACCACCACGCAGGTCGCCCGCGAACATATTAAAGAAATCGAAAAACAGTTTCCGCAGGTGACGTTTCACGAAATCGACGCGCCGGCCGATTTTACGCAAAAGTCGTTAATCGGCGTGTGGCAGTCTCTTTTCGAAGGAGTCGTGCTGACGGCGATCGTGATGATGCTCTTCCTCCACGCGTGGCGCAACGCAGCCGTCGTGATGATCTCGATCCCGACTTCGATCTTGTCGACCTTCGTGCTGATGAAGGCGTTCGGATTCCATATCGATAGCATGTCGATGATGGGCTTGGCGCTCATTATAGGAATTCTCGTCGACGATTCTATCGTGGTTCTGGAAAATATTACGCGCCATCGGGAGATGGGAAAAGATTCGCACGCCGCTGCAGTCGACGGACGAACGGAGATCGGCGGGGCGGCGGTTGCGATCACCATGGTCGACGTCGTTGTTTTTCTGCCGATTGCGTTTTTGCCCGGCATCGTTGGAGCGTATCTTAAAGAATACGCGGCGGTCGTCGTCATCGCAACGCTCTTTTCGTTGCTTGTATCGTTCACATTGACGCCGATGCTGGCGGCGTTTTGGAGCGTTAAAAAAATCGAAAAAGAACCGCCGCGCTGGCTCGCCGCCCTCGATACCCGGCGAGCGCACTTTTCGGTGTTTATCGCGGCGGTCGTTCTCTTTGCCTCCGGAGCACTATTTCACGCCACCATTCTCAACGTATTCGGCGTGTTTGCACTCGCGCTCTTGTTGCTCAATCTTTTCGTGCATCGTTATGGCGCGGTGCTCGAGCTCTACCGTACGCGGCTCCTCCCGGCCGCGCTGCGGCATGGCAGCTTCGTGGCATTTGTATGTACGGTGTTGCTGGTAAATGCACTCGCCTTGGTCGGCAACGGCAGAAATGCGATCGGCATCGATGCCGTCATCGTGATCGGCACCTTGCTGACGTACGGCTATGCCGCCTTCCTCCGGGGACGCACGCGCATTCGCCCGTGGCTGCGCGGAATTGCATCGCTCGGCTCGCATCGCTCGACGGCATTAGCGACGCTGATTCTGCCCCCCGTGCTTGCCGTGGCGATGACGGCGCTCGGCGGCATCAACTTCGATTTCGTTCCCGCCGAACAGACCGGACATATTCGCATGACGCTGGCATATACGCCGGGGACCCCGATCGGCGTGACGGCGAAGGGCGTCGACGCAATCGAACAGGCGATCATGAAACTCCCGGGCGTGAAGTCGGTGAGTTCGACGGTGGGAAGGATGCCCTCGGGCTGGGGCTCGCTCACCGGCGGTAATTACGCGCAACTCGATGCGAACATGCACGCCGCCGATCGTGGCGCAACGAATGCGACGATTGCAAAGATCCGCGCCTTCGCCGCACTCGCGCCGGGCGGAGATTTTCAAGTCGCCGGCGACACGGGGAGCGGTAGCGGTCAGCCGATTTTCTACGCCGTGCAGGGCCCCGACAACGAGATCGACGCCGCCGCTGAAAAGGTCGCGAATGTGTTGCGCCAGACGAAGGGTTCGGTCAACGTGCAGACATCCGCTGAGGTCGCCGCGCCCGAACTGCGCGTCGCGATAGAACGCGGGAAAGCGATCCTGCTCGGCGTCTCACCTGCGGCCGCTGCGGAGGCCTCGCTCATCGCGATTGCCGGTGCGGTTGCGACGCGCGTGCGATCGCCGAAAGGCCTTATCGACGTCTACGTTCAGTTTCCAAAAGCCGACCGGAGTACGCTCGCGCAACTGCAAAACGTGAAAGTTCGCGCCTCGGACGGGACGCTGATCCCCCTCGGTGACTTGGCGAGTTTCCGCTGGGAAAAAGCGCCAACGAAGATCGAACGTTACGATCGCCAACGCGTCGTCAACGTGCTGGGCGACGTCCTGCCCGGCTATGCCCTCGGCGCCGTCGTCGCTCCGCTCGAAAAGAAATTGAGCGAGCCCGGCTTCCTGCCGGCCGGCGTCCACCTAAAGGCGCAGGGAGACACGCAGTTTCTCTCCGAAACGCTCGCGAACATGGGAATCGCTCTGCTGACTTCGTTCGGGCTCGTCTATTTGTTGATGGTGATTCTCTACGGGAATCTGCTCGAGCCGCTCATCGTGATGTTCTCGGTTCCGGTTGCAATCGTCGGTGCGTTGATGCTGTTGGCGTTCATGGGGCATCTTCCCGGCGAACTCGGCCAGTCGCTCAATATCATCTCGATGTTAGGAATCGTGATGCTCTTCGGGCTGGTCGCAAAAAACGGTATATTGTTGGTCGATTACTCGAATACGCTCTGCAAGCGCGGAATGCGCGTGCGCGATGCCGTTCTCGAAGCCGCTGCCACCCGATTCCGTCCGATTCTTATGACGACGGCGGCGATGATCTTCGGAATGTTGCCGCTCGCGCTTGGTTTCGCGGAGGGAGCGGAGTGGCGCCAAGCGATGGGCACCGTGATCATCGGCGGCCTGCTCTCTTCGCTCGTGCTCACGCTCTTTCTCGTTCCGATGATCTATAACACGTGGATGGGTGCTCTCGAGCGGCGAGCGGATCGGCGCGCGGTTCGTGCCGAGCTCTCTCCGGTGGGTGCGACGCATTAACGGTCGTTCGGTATTGGTGACCGGAGCGGCCTCGGGGCTCGCTTCCGGAATTGCAGCGGGGCTCGCCCGGGATGGATTCGCTCGCGTTGCGATCACGTGGCGCGAGAGCTCTCCGGAGGAGACCCTCGCGCGCATTCGTGCCGCCGGGGCAACAGCAAGTGCGACGAAAATCGACTTTCTCGCCGAGAAACGCGAGATCGAGGGCGCGCTCGAGCGGTGCGTGAGCGAGCACGGCCCATTCGACACGCTCGTTCATGCCGTCGGTCCGTTGCGTTTCGCGCCGTTAGAACGCGCGGAGAGCGATGCGTTTCGCGCGATGTTCGACGGTAACGTTCGCAGCGCGTTGCTTGCAGCGAGGGCTGTCCTTCCCGCAATGCGCGCCGCAGGCTTCGGAAGGATCGTCGCCTTCGGCATGAACGGATCCGCGCAGGCCGGCGCGGCGCCGGGGCTCGGCCTCCACGCAGCGGCGAAGAGCGCGCTCGTATCTTTGCTCCGCACGCTCGCCGTCGAAGTGGCGGGGAGCGGCATTACCGTGAACGCCATCGAGCCCGGCGATATCCGCGAAAAGACGCTCGAACGCGCCGAGGCGCGCA
>DAHUYY010000010.1:20172-20473 GCA_027306845.1 Vulcanimicrobiota bacterium
CCGGCTCCTTCGAAGATGTGCTCGCCGCGGTGCGTTTCTTCGTTGCGCCCGAGCGCGATTTTCTCACCGGCGTCGTTCTTCCGGTGACCGGGGGGCTCCAGGGGCCGCACGAGCGAAATATGCCGGGATGACTTTTGTTCAGCGTATCGACGACGCCCACCGTGCCTTTGCTTTGCCGGGAGCGCGAGATCGATACGGTCCCGATAAAACGGTCGAAGTCGAGGAAATCCTGCTCACGCTTGAGCCGCGCCTGGCAGAAGCGGTGCTCGACGGCGTTTGCACTACGCGTCTGCGAGCCCTC
>DAHUYY010000110.1 GCA_027306845.1 Vulcanimicrobiota bacterium
CGCAACGCTTCGCCTGGATCACCGACAACTACCTCAACGTGCTCGCCCTCAACGAGGCACTCGCAACCCAATATCGCCCGCAGCGCCCGCCGACGAAGATCGCGGAGCTTTGGGGCGAGAACGAGACCTGCGACCTCATCTCCGGGGCCCATCGTTGCGCGCTCGAGGGGAAGCAGATTCGCCTGGAAGTCGAGGCACTCGGGCAGGTGCTGCTCTTCGAACTCGAGCCGCTGCGCTCGCCCGCCGGGGAGATCGTCGGCACGAGCGGTCGCGCCCGTCCCATCGAGCCAACGGAGCTGCCGGTTGCGGCACCCGAAGATCCGCTCGTTGAAGAGATCGCCCAGCTAGGCAGCTGGCGTTACGAGTATTCGGCGCGCGCCTTGCAGCCGTCGCTTGGGCTCCTCCGCCTCCTCGGGCTCCCGCCGACGAGCGACGTCGGCGATATCCGCGCCTTCGACCATCCCGACGATCGGGCGCTCGTTCGCGCCGCGATCGAGGCATCGGGCGACACCTACGAAGTCGAGCATCGCATCATCCGCCATGACGGCGAGCAGCGACACGTTCGCGAACGCGCGACGACGATTCGCGACGCACATGGTTTCTCGGTCGCTCGCGTCGGCACGATGCTCGATATTACGGCGATAAAACTGCGCGAATCGTGGCTGCGCGAGCTAGCCAACGTCGACAGCCTCACCGGGTTAGGGAACCGCCGATTGCTCGAAGAGCGGCTCGGTGCTGCGATCATGCGCTCCGAACGCTTCACGCATTCATGCGCCGTGCTTTTCATCGATATCGACGATTTCAAAGGCGTCAACGATACCTACGGCCACGCGGTCGGCGATGCGTATCTCGTCGAGTTTGCGCTCCGACTCGCGCGCAACGTTCGCGCTTCCGATACCGTAACGCGGCTCGCCGGCGACGAATTTGTTATCGTGCTCGAAGATTTGGAAAACGAACGCGCGGCTACCGAGGCCGCAGAAAAGATCGCCGCCGTCTTGCGCGAACCGCTCGCCGTCGGCACGTTAAAGATCGAGGTGCGCGCGAGTATCGGCCTCGCCGTCTCGCCGCGCGATGGCGAGAGCGTCAAAGAACTGCTCGAACGCGCCGACCTCGCGATGTACGAGGCGAAGCGTCGCGGAGGAGCCGGTGTCGGTATCGGAGGCGGCCGCCTCTTGGCGAAGAAAGTAGCGGCATGGTCGCCGACATTGATCGAGGGAAAAATCTCCTCTTCGAAGGACCGGCCTCGCTACGGCACCCAACCGAACGTATCGCATTCTTCCTAACCCTTCTCTGGGCATTTCCGGTCGCCGCGATCGTCGGCGTCTTCATTCACTTCTCCGTCGGGCTCGCGCAGGTCGCGCTCTTCGTCGTCGGCGCGATGGTCTTCATTACGTTCGCACGCGGCCGCCTGATCGGCTCCAGCGTCCTGATCCACGAAGCGCAAAACCCCGAGATCTTCGCCATCGTCAAGCGCCAATGCGCGGCGCTGGGCCTACCGCTCCCGCTGGTCTTCGTCCGTCAAGATCCCTTGGTTCCGGCCGCGGCGATCGGCTTCGGCGAACCATATTCGCTCGTGCTCTCGAGCGAATATTTAGAAGAGCTCCGCGAAGACGAGCTCTCGTTCGTTATCGGGCGCCAACTCGGGCACATTGCAGCCGGCCACGTCCGCTACCAATCATTGCTCAGCGTGAACGGGAACGAAAATGCGCTCGTCTCGTTGATTTTCGGGCCCTGGCTGCGGCGCTGCGAATTAACGTGCGATAAGGTCGGCCTGATCTGCTGCGGTTCGCTCGATGCCGCCTCGCGAGCGATTGCCATCCTGGCGTTACGCGGGTTCGGGCGTCAGGTCGATCTCCGCAGCTTCGCGACGCAACAGGCTTCCATCGGCGACGACACGGTGCTGAAATGGGGCGAATGGCTCGGCTCGGAGCCGTACGCGACCCGCCGCATCGCCGAGTTGACGAGCTTTGCCGCGAGCGCCCAGTACGTGCGCTACGAGGAATGGTTCCTTCGCACCGAGGCGGTCGCGCCGATACCACTCCCGCTTCCGGGAAGCCGCCGGCTCGACCGCGGCGATCTCGCCGGGAGGGGGCGTCGAATTCTCGCCGCCGCGATCGACGTTGTCGTTTTACTCGCGGCGAGTTCTTATTTTACGCCGCGCGCAACGCCGCGATCGACGAAACTTCCCCCTGCCGTCATCATGAACGGGCTGCCGAACGGGGCCAACGTGAATCTCGGCCCACTGAGCGTCAAAATTCCCGCCGAAAAAACCGCGCCGGTCGCAACGAGCGCGCCGACCCCGGTTCCAAGCGCAAGCCCGACGCCTTCGCCGCAAGATCTCATAAACCGCGCGACGGCGCGCCTTCACGATGCATGGAATCGAGCGCTGCTCGATCTATTCACGCGTTCGCTATCGTTCGGTCTTGTGTCGTTTCTCTATTTCACGCTCTTGATCGCAGTCGTCGGGCAGAGTTTCGGCATGATGATCGCCGGGCTACGCGTCTCTGCGCTCGATCTCCGGCGGCCGAGTTTCGGCCAAGCGCTCGCCCGCGGAATCTTGATCGGCATGTTCCACTGGCCGATCGCAGCGCTCTCCCCGTTTACGACGTGCTGGTTCCACGACTGGCTCACCAAGACGCGCGTCGTAGCGGGCGAACGCCTTATCGCGCGCGTCGCAAACGGTTAAGGCGACGTCGCAGCGCTCGCCCTGCAGCCGTTGTGCAAGCGGGTGAGGTAATTAAATAACCCGATCGTTGCGACGATCTCTTCGAAGCCATCGCTGCCGGCGTTCTGCAATAGTGCCGCGCGGAGATTCTCCGGCAGCGCGCGCGCTTCGCGCGTGAGCGCCACCGTCGCAGCTAAAGCGGCGCGCTCGAGGCTCGAAAAGCGCGAACTCGTCGCGTAATTTGAAAGATCGTGAAGGGTCGCTTCATCGACGCCGAGGCGCTTTGCCAAAGCGCCGTGGACGTCCATTCAATACTCGCACGCATTGAGCCACGCAACCATCACGCCGACGAGCTCTTTAACGCGCCGATCGATACTGCCGCTCTCAAGCAACGCCGAAACGTGAGCGTCGAGCGTCGCACGCGCAGAGGCGTGCCCGCCCAACGGCGGTGCGCTCACGAAGAGACGCGCGGGGCCGAGCGATAGATGGGAAAATTACGCAGGCTATCGAAGCGCGGGTCCATCTCGAACGCAAGGTGCGTCGCGGCGCCGGCATGCGCGAGTACCGCCAACGCGCGCCCGCGTTTCCCGAGCGCGGCAAACGCAAACGCCAAGTCATCGCGCCCCACGTCGTGCACGTCGGCACGCGCGAGCGCAAGTTCGTGTTGCGCGAGGGCGCGCTTCCCTTCGCGCGCGTACAGATCGGCGAGCAGCGCCGCGCCTTCATTTCGGCAACTCATACACCGGGTCGAAAAGGCTTGAAATGTCGCGGCCGCCGAGCGATTTTTCCCGAGCGCTTCCTGCGCCAAGCCGATGGTCGTCATCGTGTCGAGGCGATGCGGATCGAGATCGAGTGCCTGGTGTGCGTAGGCGATTGCCTGGTGGAAATGCCGGTCGAAATACGCCGCTTGCGCGAGCCAGGCCGTCGTCGCAGTGGAGAGCGGATCGAGCCGAGCCGCGAGCCGAAGATCGCGATAACCGGCGGCAGCATCGCCGTTGTTCAGGCGCAGGATGCCGAGCCATTCACGCGCCGGCGCATCCTTCGGCGCCAGCTTTACCGCTTTCTGGAGCAGGTGGTTCGCACTTGGAAAATGCCGACGGTCGAGCGCGATCGCACCGAGCGCGGCATAGGCCTCACCGGCTTTAGGATCGAGCGCGAGCGCCTTCTTTGCGTATTTCCCGGCCGCATCATAATCCCGCGCCGGAACGCCATACCCGTAATCGCCCATCATCGCCTCGGCGGAGGCGAGGGCTTCGTAACCACGCGGATCCTGCGGCGCGAGGGCGACGACCCGGTGAAAGTAGGCAAGGCTGCGCAGGAGGCTCGTCTGGCTCCGTTCGTTCCAGTAGTAGCGCCCCAGCGCGTAGAGGCGCTGCGCGGTCGGCGGAAGGGCGCGGGTCTGGGCGTCGCCGCGGAGTGCGACGAGCCGGAGAGCGGCCGCTCCCAGCAGCAACGCGACGGCAAGGGCAGCGGCCGAGGGCAGCCACCGGCGCCGAACGGCGGGGAGAGCGTGGGTGGGTTGCACCGGCGCGAGCGGGGCCGTCGCCGCGGCGGCCGGCGCCTCGAGCGCTGCGACGAAGCGGTATCCACGCCGGGGAAGCGTCTCGATGACCTCGCCCTCCCAGTGGGCGCGCATCGTTTTGCGCAGCACGTAGACATTCTGGGAGAGGCTTGCCTCCTCGATAAAGCCCTCGGGCCAGATCCGGCCGAGCAACTCTTTCTTCGCTAGGATTTCACCGGGGCGCTCGGCGAGCGCGAGCAGCGTTTCCACCACCTTGGGCCCCAAGGCGAGCTGGATTCCGTCCGCGCTGAGAACCAGCCGCTCGACGTCCAGCTCGAACGGGCCGAAAACGAGTCGTTCCACGAAAGTTACCTCACCTATAGTACGCTTGCTTCCACCTCAACGTTTCACTCCCCCCGGCTTTCACGGCGCCGCCGGCCCCCCGAGGAGGCGAAAGCGGGGCGGCCGGGGCCGGGCCCGCTGCGCCCCAGCTTCACGACGCCCGCTGCGCCGATTCGCAGAGAAGACCGACGTAGGTCGCGCTATGCTGCGTATATTTTCCCGTCTTTACGCGCGAATGTCACACGTTATTCATCATACATTCATCTGCGGTAATTATTCTTTCGAGGTGAAACAAATATCGTAGAGTGCACGTAGTAGGGGATGTACGTTAGCGCTGCGATTCGCTAAGAGCGACGCGAAAACGAAAGGGATATTTATGAAAGCGACTTCGGAAACTACCACGCCGGTAGTCGAAGTAACAGAGCCGGTGATCTCGATGACGCGCGTCATTGCAACGACGCAGTTCGGGACGGGATTCAGTGGCTGGGGCCCGCGCGTATCGGGCTTCTCCGCCGTACTCAAACGGCTGAATTAACGACGACGCGTCGATAAAGTTTCCCTCGGCAACGGCTTGCCGCTGACGAGGGGAAATGGGTGCGAGCGACCTCCACCGCGCGCACCCAAACCCTCCTTCAGGAGAGTGCAGCAGGTCATAGGGGAACGATCGAATGGTCGTTCCCCTATGATTTTCAGCCGACGTTGCGAAACTTCGGCTGCGCACGCATGGTAGAACGGCCAGAATGGAGGGTTCGCATGCTTGTCGTTACAACGCCCACGGTCGCCGGAGCGCGCATTCGGGAGATGAAAGGCCAAGTCTTCGGCATCGTCGTTCGCAGTCGGGGCCTCGGCGGAAATATCATGGCCGGCCTTCGCTCGCTCGGCGGCGGTGAGATCACCGAATATACCGAGATGCTCGAAGAGGCTCGCCGCCATGCGCTCGACCGCATGGTTCAGAACGCGCAAAGCATGGGCGCGAATGCCGTGCTCGCCATGCGTTTCGATTCGTCGGAACTCGGACAGATGATGAGCGAGATCGTCGCCTACGGCACGGCGTGCATCATCGAGCCGGAGGCGTAAGCAATGCTCAAGCGTAGCCTTATCACGGCCGCCGTGGCCTTCGTGCTTTCGGGAATCGCGCTCTTTCTCGGGAGTTACTACCTATGGCCGCTCGGAAGCGAATGGTTTATCATCGGGGCGATCGTGCTCGTCGCGGTGATCTTCGAAAGTTCGCGCTACCGCCCGAAGATCGATCGCAACGCTGCGGGGTGGGAGGCGACCGGCGAGCGTTTCGTCGACCCCACCAGCGGAAAACTTCTCGAAGTGCGTTACAACCCCACCAGCGGCGAACGCGATTACGTCGAGGTTACGCCGCGATAATCGACGTTACGTCGATCTCGGAGAGAGCGAGCCGAAATTATGGAATTTCGACTTTTAAGGCGAGATCCATGGCACGCAACCGCCGCCTTGCCGCTTTCGACATCCGTGGTTTTCACCGGACCAGTCGCGGCGACGGGGGGCGGCGGCATGACGGGTCGGAACCGGGGCGTTACGCCGCCAAAGGATCGCAAGGCATGCCCCCGGAAGGCTTTTCCGGTGAATCGGAACGTTGCGACCCTGATCTTTTTTTTCTGCACCCTTGTCGAGGCATTCGGCGTGCAATCCATCGCCCGCGCGGCTGCGGTAACGACGGCGCAAAGGAGCAACACGAGCGCGTCGCCGGTTCAAGTTGCGAAATGCACTGCTTTTTATTCGACAAATCTCGGTATTGCGACGATCGAAAGCGGAGCGAATTTCGAGAACGTCGGCAGCAAATCCATAACCGATTTGCTTTTTAAGTTTTCGTTATACGATCCGTTCGACGATCGTATCGGCGACTATTACAAAATGGTCCACGGCACATTCTCC
>DAHUYY010000111.1 GCA_027306845.1 Vulcanimicrobiota bacterium
GTTCGCAACGGGAAAGCGGTCTTCGTCCCGGTTGATACGGTGGTCAGCAACACGCGCTATGCAATCGTGACCGGAATTGCCGGAGGGACGACGATCGCCACTAGCAACCTCGCCGAACTCACCGACGGGGCCGCCGTGACGGTCGTGACTCGATGAAACCATTGACCGGAATCGGACGTCTCGCCCGGTATTTCCTCACCTCGAAACTCACTCCAACGATTGTCATCGCTATTTCGGTCTGGGGTATTTTCGCCATCCTGCAAACGCCGCGGCAAGAGAACCCCGAGATCACGATGCCCGCGGCAACGATCTTCACGCAGTATTCCGGCGGATCGGCGCGCGAGGTCGAGCGCCTCATTACCGAGCGCGGCGAACGCGTCTTGCAAGAAGTTCCCGGCATCAGCCACATTTACGCAACATCGACCCAAGATTACTCGATGCTCACCGTCCTCTTTCACGTCGGCGAGAGCCCGAGTAAATCGTTCGTCGCCCTCTACGATCAGGTAAACGCACACCTCGGCGATCTGCCCCCCGGTGCGTCGCACCCGGTCATCACGCCGCTCTCGGTCGACGATGTTCCCATCGTCGTGTTGAATCTCCACGGCCGGCGCTACAATCGCGGCCAGCTCTATCAGTCCGCGCAGCGGGTGATCGCCGACGTTCGCGCGATTCCCGGCGTCTCGACGGTGCAAACCTTCGGCGGACGCCCGAAGGTCGTCAACGTTCGCCTCGACCCGGTGAAACTCGCCGCATTTGGAATCTCCGCCGGGCAGATCGCTGCGGCATTAGGCGCGAGCAACACCGTGCAAGCGGTCGGATCTCTCCATAGCGACGGCGAGAGCCTTTCGGTTCGCGCCGGTGATGCACTCACCTCACTCGGCGCCGTGCGCGACCAAATCGTCAACGTGAGCGGCGGCCAGCCCGTCACGCTCGGGCAGGTTGCATCGGTGAGCATGGGGCTGCCACCGCGCGAGAGCGCCACCGGTTTCGGCTATGGCGCCGGGACGAAGAACGCGTCGCAAAATTTGCAAGCTTCCGTGAGTATCGCGATCGCGAAAAAAGCCGGCACGAACGCCGTCACGGTCGCCGATGCGATCCTCAGCCGCGTCAAGAGCATTGCGCTGCCGCCCGGCGTAACGCTCGACGTTACGCGCAACGACGGCAACAAGGCCAACCTTGCGGTAAACGAGCTCATCCAACGTTTGCTCGAAGCGATCGTTATCGTCGTCGCCCTGCTCTTCGTTCTCGGGTGGCGCGAGGCGCTGGTCGTCGCGACCGCAATACCGTTAACGCTCTTCGTAACGCTGGGCATCGGTATGATCGACGGGCAGTCGATCAATCGTATTACCCTCTTTGCGCTGATTCTTTCTCTCGGGCTGCTCGTCGATCAGGCGATCGTCATCGTCGAGAACATCCATCGCCATTATCACGTCGTCAATCCGCACCGTTCCAAGGCCGAAGCGACCGTTCTCGCCGTCGAAGAGATCGGCAACCCGACGACGTTGGCAACGATTACCGTCGTGCTCTCCTTCCTGCCCATGCTCTTCGTTACCGGAATGATGGGCCCGTATATGCGCCCGATTCCGCTCAACGTCCCGATTGCAATGATCGCATCCTTGCTTATCGCCTTTACGATCACTCCCTGGGCGACCTACGCACTGCTGCGCAACCAAAAACCGAAGCCTTCGCACGGTACGCCGAAGTGGATTCTCCCCTTTCGCAATGCGCTGGAAAAAATGCTCGCCGATCGCAAACTCGGCCGGCGCTTCCTTCTCATTCTAGTTTTTGCGCTCTTTGTCGCCGTCATGCTGCCGGTCTTCAAGTTGGTGAAGTTCCGCATGCTACCCGACGCCAACGAAACGTCGTTCCTCGTCGCAATCGATGCTGCGCCTTCGAGTTCGATCGCGCAGACCGACGCGATCGCAGCGGCGGTCGGGCGGAAGTTGGCATCCTATCCGCAGGTACGTTCGTACCAAACCTTCGTCGGCACCAACGCCGTCCCCGATCTTGCAGCGCTTTTCCAGGGAACGGTTTTCCGGAACGCGCCCAACCAAGCGGAGATTCACGTAAGCCTGCTGCCGAAGGATCGCCGCTCGATTGAGTCCGCGCCGTTCGTCGCGGAGATTCGCCCTGCGTTAGCGGCCGTTGCCGCCGCGAAGGGCGCGTCGCTCCGCATCCTCCAGGTCCCGCCGGGCCCTCCGGTGCGCGATACGATCCTCGCGAAGATCTACGGGCCCGACCCCGAGGTGCGTCGCGCGATTGCAGCACGTCTCGTTGCGATGATGCAACGCGAACGCGGCGTCGTCGATATCGATTCGAGCTTTAAAGATCTGCCCGCCTCACTCAATCTCCGCGTCGACCCAACCAAGGCCGCACTCGCCGGCGTATCGGTCGCCGATGCCGTGCAGACGCTCGGCATGGAGATTCACGGTGCCCCGGTCTCGACGCTCCCCGTTCCCGATCAGGCTCGACCCGTCTCGATCTTCCTGCGGCTCGAACGCGCGTATCGAGGCGATCCGGCCGCGCTGGACTCACTCATGCTCCCATCGCGCACCGGCGTGCAAGTCCCGCTCGCCGCGGTTGTGACCGCTCGCGCCGGGAACGTGGAGCGCCCGCTCTATCGCGATGATTTCCGCAACGTCTCCTACGTCGGGGCCGATATGGCCGGACGTAGCTCGACCTATGCGGTGATCGACATGTCGCTCGCGCTCATGCACCACCCGCTTCCTGCCGGTTATAGCATCTCGTGGGGCGGCGAGTGGAGCCTCACCAATCGCGTCTTCGCCGATCTCGGCCGGGCGATGCTCCTCGCATTTATCTTGATTTACTTCTTGCTCGTCGCACGTTTCCGCTCGTTTATGATTCCGCTCGTGGTGCTCGCCGCAGTGCCGCTCGCGATCATCGGCGTGCTACCCGGCTTTGCCATTCTCGCTCCGTTCGGAATCTATTTTTCGGCGACGGCGATGATCGGGTTGATCGCGCTTATCGGCATCGTCGTCCGAAATTCCATCATCTTGCTCGATTTTATCGAATCGAAACTCAAAGAAGGCATCCCGCTCAATGAAGCCTTAACCGAGGCGACGACCGCGCGAACCCGGCCGATCTTCCTTACCGCTGCGGCCGGTGTGCTCTCCTCGATCGTGATCGCCGCCGACCCGGTGTGGAGCGGCTTGGCATGGGCGCTGGTCTTCGGCATGACGATGTCGGCAGTACTATCGGTGCTGGCAATTCCGCTGCTCTACGGCATCATTGCACGGGATCGCGCACCAATCACCGACGCTCTCCCGACACCGGGCATCGAGGCAGAACGCGTGCGCAGTATCGTAAACTTCCCCGAACTCGATTGTATCGAGCTCGAATCCACCGCTCTCCCGCGTCTCCTCGAGGGCGAAAGCATCAATCTCGATATGGAGATCTTCCGCGGCGAGAGAGACGCGCGCGATGCAGTCGCCTATCTCAGCGGCCCCTACCGCGTGGAGAAGGCAAGCGTCGAACTTCAAAGCGCGTATGGCGCGATAAACTCGACGCAACACCTCACCTTACGTTCACTTGAAAGCACCCCGTCATGGAAAGATCTCGACCGTGAATAAGACATCGCTCTTCGCCATCGCACTCGCCGCAGCGCTCGATCCCTACGGCGCGACCAGCGCCGCCACACCTCCTGCGGCGGCATCCGTGCAACCACTCAGCCTCGATGACGCGGTCAAACTTGCGTTGCAGCGCAACAACGCCTATCGAAGCGCCGCCGTCAGCGTCGATGCGGCACGCGCGGAGCTCGGTGAAGCCGAGGCGCCGCTCCTTCCCGGGGTCGCGTTACAAGATTCCTACCAAAGCGTCAGCACGGTCGCTAAACTCAGCACTCCGATCGGAGCGCTTCCGTTTAGCGCCGTCAACGCTACCAACAGCCCGATACGCGCGATGCAGTATACACTCTTTGACGGCGGCATCCGCAACGCCCACGTCGGGCAAGCGGCAGCCGGGCTCTCCGCAGCGGAATCGCAACTCGTACAAGCGCGCGGTGCAACGATAGCTGCCGTTTCGAAAGCCTACTTCGGCGTTCTTACCGCCGAGCGCATGAATAGCGTCGCGCAGCGTGCCGTCGATGTCGCGCGAGCGCACGAACGTCAAGCAGAGCTCTTTTTTAAGAACGGGACGATTCCGCGTGCGGACGTGCTTCGCGCACAGGCCGAACTCGCAAACGAGAACGTTCGCTCGATCGGCGCTTCGGGGGCGGTAAAGCTCGCCGAAAATCAACTCGACATGCTCCTCGGCGTGCCGCTTACCAACCGTTACACACTTACCGACCCGCTCGGGCTTTCGCCGCCGACATTCCACCTTTCGAATCTCTTAACGACGGCGCTCGACCGCCGCGGCGATTTAGCCGCAGCACAAGCCGCGGTGCGAGCGGCGCGCATGGGCATCGCTGCCGCCAAAGCATCGCGCGTGCCGCAGGTCAACGCCGTCATCTCCGACGGTAACACGCAACCCGCAGTCGTCGGCGGCTATCACAACCAGTTTTCCATCGGTCTTACTGCCGTGTGGACGCTCTTCGATAACGGATACTCGCGAAACGGTATCGCGCTTGCCGAAGATGGGCTCAAGCAAGCGCAGCTCGGCGTAAAGCAGCTCCACGACGGCGTCGAGCTCCAGGTCAGTCAGGCATACCTGCGCGAGAGCATTGCAGCATCGGAGGTAGAGGCTGCAAGAAAGCTCGTCGCCGTTAGCGACGAGACGTTGCGGCTCGCCGAGGTGCGCTACCGCGGCGGCGTCGGAACCGAACTCGAACTCGAGGATGCCGACCTGGGAGACCGCGCCGCACGCGAAACGCTCGCTCGCGCCGAGGGCGACCTGCGCGTAGCGGTCGTCGAACTGCGCTTTAACGCCGGGCTCCTCTAGAAGCCGCTTGACAATGCACGGCGGCCGTGCGACATAAGAAGGCGATGTTCGATGAAAGTATCGCCTTTGAGATCGACGTACGGCTCGAGCCGACGTGGCGACGGCACGCACGCATCATCGCTTCGTTCGATGCACTCGCCATCGGCGAGGCCATGCGCATCGTCAGCGACCACGAACCCCGGCCGCTCAAGGGCGATTTCGAACATCTGCGACCGGGGCAGTTCGTTTGGTTGCAAAGCATGCTTGGCAGCGATACGTGGGAAGTTCTGTTACGGCGCATCGGCGAAATGCCGGTCGAGACGCTCGCCCATCTGCTTGCCCGCAGCGCATTGTTCTCTACCGCAAAAGCGAGCACGATCGAATCGCTCGAACGCAGCGCATCGCAACGCGAGATCGGCAGAAACGCCTCGCTCTGCGAACAGGGTGCGCAGTGGCCGCATCTGGGGCTCGTGCTGCGCGGCGGCCTCCGCGCCATCGTCACTTCGCCGCTCGGCCGCGAACACGCGCTCTACGACGTCCTCTCCGGCGAAGCGTTCGGCATTCTCGATACGATCGATGGCGGCGTCGCGTCGGCGCGACTCGTCGGCATCAGCGATAGCACGCGCGTTGCGATATTTCCACGTAACGTCGTGCGTGCGATCTTACAGGACGATCTTCGCGTTGCCCGCGCGGTAAACGCACAACTCGCGCAACGGCTACGCATGGTGATCGATCGCTTTACCGCGCAAGTCTCGCTGCCGACGATCGGGCGCGTCGCGGCAGCGCTGCTGCCCTATGCATCCCCGGCCTCGGGGTTATCGAAAGCGCTGCCCAGCTTTGAGGGCATTACCCAAGGCGATCTTGCCGTAGCTGCCGGCACGGTCAAAGAAGTCGTCAACCGCACGCTCGCGGAGCTCGAAGCCGGTGGAGCGATCGAACGCATCGCGGGCCGGATCGTCCGACTCAATCGCGAAGCGCTCACGCAGATCGCCGCCAACGCTTTTCCGAACGAGGTTGCGGGCTAAGAGCCGTTACCGAAGGTTACGCCGAAGCCGCGCGCCGCTGCGACGGCCATGAAAATCATCGCGCCGCCGACGATCCAACCAAGCCCGGCGGCGTAGCACTCTGCCGATGCCGTCGCGGTGAACGCCAGCGCGATGAGGGTGAAATGCTCGATCGCGTGGCCGATCGGGTGCATCTCGAAATAGCTGTACGCCGAAGGCCACATCGCCAGCATTGCCAACAACGGTGCAATGGTCGCGGGGAGCAACCAAAATGCGCTCCCGCCCGGCGCAGAACGCAGCCGTGCGGGCACGAGAATGCCGGCGATACCGCCGCCTGCCATCAAGGCGGCGTGCAAGAGGTGATGCTGCCAGATCGGAAGCTTCGCATGGCGATCGACGAACGGCACGAGCGCTGCGAGCGCCGTCAGTACGATGACGACGAGCCCGATATTTCGGCGATTCATTCCGCGGCCCTCA
>DAHUYY010000112.1 GCA_027306845.1 Vulcanimicrobiota bacterium
GTGTCGGCGGCGACGGAGTCTGCCGCGCGATCGTAAGCGGACGCGGAAGCGCCTGCACGGTGATATGCGCGACGCCCGAACGCAAGTCGAGCGGATTTTTCTGTAGGAAGAGCGCCACACAGAGATGGATGACGAGCGATATCGCAAGTGCCCACCAGAGATAGCGGTTCCTTCTTAGGCGCACGCTCGCTGCCTCGAGAAAACGAAAAAGACGCTCACGCGAGCGTCTTTTCGCCGAAAGGCTTCGATTGCCTTAGTCGGGCTGGAACTGTGCATCGAAGATATACTGCGATGCGACCGGTTTGCAGTTCACGATCTTCGGATAGTAGGTGGTATCGCGTGCGGCGCGTTTCGCCTCACGATCGATCGCGAAGTTACCGCTCGATTGCACGAGCTTCACCGAGATCACCGATCCGGTCGCGCTCAACGTCACCACCACCGGTACGTCGGCGGAGCCGAAACCGGCATCCTGCGCCGACGACGGATAGTTCGGCGCCGAGACCTGATTTACGGTTGCATCCTTGAACGGAACCGCACAGGCGGGAGCCTGCGTCGGTGGGACGGTCGGCGATGGCGAGGCCGTGCCTTGCCCGGTCGGAACGCCGGACTCCGTGCCGGTCTTCGGGTTGTTGTTCGTGATGCTCGGGCCGCTTCCAGTGTTGTGGCTCTTCACCAAATTCACTTTGAGCCGCGGCTGAACCGGCGTCTGCTTCGGCGGCGGCGTCGCTTGCGTCGGCGGCGGCGTCGGTGTCGGCGGAGGCGTCGGCGTCGGCGGCGGCGGTGTCGGCACCTTGATCGGCGCCTTCTTCGCTACCGAGACTTTCTCGACTTTCGTGCTTTCGTGCGGCTTCGAGAGGTTCGGGAAGAACGGGGTTGCAATCGCGTGCAGGAAGAGTGCCCCGATCAGCGCGAGCCAGAGATAATTGGGAACCTTCTCGCCGGTGGTTAAAAACGGCGATTTCTTTTTATCGTCGGGTTGCGGTGGTTTCTGTACGGCCATCGGTTACTGCGTCACTCCTTGCGGCGTGCCTTGAACGTGATTGGCCAGCCCAAAATTAGTCAAACCGACCGATTTCGCGGCGTCCATCACCTGGAGAATCGTCCCGAAGTGCGCCTTCGGGTTCCCTTTGATGATAACGTCTTTCAGGTGGCCGCCAACGGCGTCTTCAAGCGTTTGGAAGGCGGCCTTGGCTCCCTGAATCGGCATCGTATTCGAGCCGATCTGGATTTGATTCTTCGCATCGACGATAACGACGATCTGCGACGGCGAGACTTTATCTTTATTGTACGCCGTAGGAAGCGGCGGTTCTTTCGTAACCGACGCGAGGATGATGAAGATGATGAGCAGGACCAACAGCACGTCCGTGAACGGCGTAATGTTGATCGTCGACATCACCTCTTCTTCACCACCAGAGGTTGAAACGGCCACGGATTAATCCCCCACGCTTACGATGTAACGAAGCCCACGTTCTCGTCGCCTGCCCGTTTGGCCGCGTCGAGGATGCGGATGATGACGCCGTAGGGCGCCTTAATATCCGAGGTCAACAAAATTTGCTTCTTGCCGCGCTTCTTAATAGTGTCGTACATCACGCGATAGATGCCTTTGGTGTCGGTCTTCGTCGAGTCGACGTAGATGACACCCTTGTCGTTGACGACGATCTGGATCTCGTTCTTGTTCTTGCTCGCCGTGCTCTGTGAGTTATTTGAGTTAGCTAGTTGTTTTTCGAAGCCGGGCGGAGTGACCAAGGCGGCGAGGATCATGAAGATGATCAAAAGCACCAACAAGACATCGGTGAACGGCGTGATGTTAATTTCCGCCATTACCTCTTCGTCGCCGCGCGCCGAAAGTAGACTCACGTCATTCCTCCAGTGCGCTTACTTCTGCGTGGGCTGATAGAGATCCGTAGGAATCGCAGCGCCGGTGTTGTGGAAGTGCAGCATCTCGGCGAGCTGGTTTGCCGCAACGATCATCTCTTGGTTGTAGTTTTTGATGCGAGTCTTAAAGAAGTTGAAGAAAACAACGGCGATGATTGCCACCACGAGACCGCTGAAGGTCGTGACGAGCGCTTCGGAGACGCCTGCTGCGACGACTGCCGGGCTCGAATTGCCCTTTAATGCAATCGACTGGAACGCCTTGATGATACCGAGAACCGTTCCGGCGAGGCCGACGAACGGCGCGATAACGGCGATCGTACCGATAATGCCGAGATTACGTTCGAGATCGTTCAGATGCTCCATGAGCGCAATCGAGAGTGCATCGGTAATGTCGGCGCGATTTTTATCGCCGCGCTGGAGACCGAAGCGAAGAATGCGCGGAAGCATTCCCTTCTGGCCGTCGCAATACTTGATTGCGCCGGCGAGGTCGTTCGCGGCCACGCGTTTGCCGATCTCTTTAAGCAGCGACTTCGTATCGCCGTGCTGGGCACTGAAATAGAGAAAGCGCTCGATGACGATCCACACGACCGCAATCGAGAGCACGAGCAGGACGATCATGTCGAACCCGCCCTGTTTCATCACACTGATAAATCCGTCAAACACGAGTTGTTCGAGCCTCCCCTTCCGGGTGTATTGAGTGAAGCAAATTCTCTGAGTAGAAACGTTTCGGCGGGTCTCCCCGCCGCTCCAGGGCGGTACTTTGGCCGCCCCGGGTAAGAGTCCTGTCCTAGATTAAGTAGAGCTTACGTTAACTGCCAAGATGCTTCAGAAAGTTCTGAATCTGCAGCACGAGCGAGGCATTATTTCCCGCTTTTGCTAACGCAAGCGCTTTTTTCAGCGTCGCTTTTGCCCGGTCGGTCAGGTCGGCCCGGTGGTAGACCACCCCGACGCCGGCCTCCCCAACGCCGCGCGCGAAGAGCGCTTCGGGGTCGTTCGGGTCGATCGCCAGCGCTTTCTTGGCATAACTCCGGACTTTATCGTAATCGGGCGATTTGGTCTGAATGACGACGAACGCAGCCTGGGTGTAGGCGGCTTCGGCCATCTTCGGGTCCCCTGCGGCTGCGGCCTTATCGAGCGCGGCGAGCGCTTCGACGGGCTTCAGCGCCTTCGCTGCGGCGACGCCCTTCTGCAGGTAGAACGCCGCAACGAACTGCGCCCCGGGGTTTCCCGTGGGGTCGAGCGTTTTGAGCTCTGCAAGCATCGCATTGGAGTTCGCCGAGTCACCGGTCTGTAGATACGCTTGAAGGAGATGGCTGTCGATTGCTACTTTGGTGGCGGTCGGCGTGCTCTTCTGCGCGAAGAGAATTCCCCGCGCTTTTTCCAGCGAGGCGATGCTCTGCGCGTATTGATTCATTCCGAATTGCGCAACGCCGAGCGCGTAGAGCGAATTCGGGCTGGAATCGAGTGCGTACGCCTTCTGCGCGTACAATAAAGATTGGGCGGGGTCGGCGGCCGCCTGCTGCACCGAGACGGCAGCGAACGACTGGGCGGCAGCTTCTTTAAATGGGGCGCCGATCGTCGCGACCTTGTCGAAGGCCTGCGCCGCCGATGCATAATCCGAGGAAAAATATGCGGCGATGCCGAGGTACTGCAATGCGAGCGCGTTACCGGGATGAGCGAGAAGATAGGTGCTCGCAGCCTGCTTGGCGTCGGCGTATTTCCCGGCGTGAATCAGCGCGTCGATATGTCCCAACGCACCTCCGCCGATTTGCTCGCCCGAACGCACGACGCTCTTTCCAAACTTCAGAGTGTAATCGTAGTACGCTTGAATCGGTTTATTTCCACGATGCGCCGGCTTATAGGTCGACGTCTTGGCGATCTCCAAAGCCGCGGCCACATCGCCTTTATTCGTCGTGCGGATGACCTTGACGACGTGGAAACTTCCATCGGGGAAAACCTCGACTTGCAAGACGACAAGCCCGGGCCCCGCCCATGGAGTGGTAGTCGTCCCTTGCTTTACGAGTTTAGCGGGGAAGAACTCGCTTGCATACTGCGCTCGCGCAGGTAGGTTTCCCAATGCGGTGAGACCCACGAAGGCGAGGGTAGCGGCGACGAGCCGAAGGCGTTTCATGCGTGCTCCTATGATGGCGGCGTTGCGTTGAGGGATCCGGCGAAGCGCTTCGGTAGACGTCGGCCCACCGCAGCGGCGACCGCCGGCATGCTTTCCATAAACGATTCAAACTCTGCAAACGTCAGCGACTGCATCCCATCGGAGACCGCCGAGGCAGGGTCGGGGTGCACTTCGACCATGATCCCGGCGGCGCCCGCCGCCACGGCCGCGAGCCCCATCGGTGCCACCAGGCCGGCGAGCCCCGTCCCGTGCGAGGGGTCGACAATCGTCGGAAGGTGCGTGCGGCTCGCCAGCAGCGGAACGACCGAGAGATCGAGGAGGTTGCGCGTCGACGGATCGAAGCTTCGAACCCCACGCTCGCAGAGAACGATCTCTTCGTTGCCGGTGAGCGCGATATATTCGGCGGCCAAAAGCCACTCGTCGACGGTCGCCGCGAGCCCCCGCTTGAGCAGCACCGGCTTGCCGGTCTCCCCAACTGCCCGCAGGAGCGCCGTATTCTGCATATTCCGCGCACCGATCTGCAGCATATCGGCGAACTCGGCGACGATCTCGGCATCGCGCGGATCGAGAACCTCGGTGACGACGGCGAGCCCGAATAGGTCGGCTGCCTCGCGCATCATCGTCAGGCCGTCGCGGCCGAGCCCCTGGAACGAATACGGCGAGGTGCGCGGCTTATACGCCCCTCCCCGTAGGACGTTGGCCCCTGCATGCGCCACGGCAGCGGCGGTCGCCACGATTTGCTCGCGACTTTCCACGGCGCAGGGACCGGCGCAGATCGCGATCTCCTCGCCCCCGAAACTCGGGCCGCCGGCACGTAGGGAGACGATGCTTCGCCGGTCGCGGGCGTCGACGTGCACCAGCCGAAGGTCGCGCGAAGGGGGAAGCGGGCGAGCGTTCATTCCCGAGATGCTACCACGCGGTCGGGGGCTGCGGGGGTTTGAGAGGTCGCACGGGCAAGTTCGGCAATCTCGCGCGGGCTGAGAGGGCGTACCCGCCCGGAGGCAAGCGAGCCCAACTCGATGGGGCCGAAACGCAGGCGGCGCAATTCGATGACGGGGTGTCCGAGCGCGGCGAACATCTCACGCACCTGCCGATTACGCCCTTCGTGAATGGTGAGATCGACGAGACTCCGCAACGAGGCCGACGAAACGATCCGTAATTTCGCACCGGCGGCGCGAAAGCTCGGCGTGCGAACGCCGGCCCGCAGTTCCTCGATCTGTTCGGCGGTGAGTTCTCCGCGAATCGTCGCGCGATAGGTCTTCTCGACGCCGAACCGCGGGTGGAGCAGGCGATGGATGAGGTCGCCGTCGTTGCTGAGCAGCAAGAGCCCCGAGGTATCGTAATCGAGGCGCCCGGCCGGGACGACGCGCGGGAGATCGCGCGGCAAGAGATCGACGATCGTGCGCCGCCCTTCCGGATCGGAGAGCGTGGTTACCACCCCGACCGGCTTATTCATCGCAAGGTAGATGTACCGTTGCGCGAGCGCGGGCTTTCCGTCGCAAAGAATACGATCGCCGGGGCCGACGAGAATGCCGAGTTCGCGAACGACATGCCCGTTGACGCTAACGCGCCCGGCAAGGATCAACTCGTCGGCGGCACGGCGCGAGGCGACCCCCGCGCGGGCGAGCGCGCGGTTGAGTCGCATCTGCGCGGCGTCGCGCTTAGTACTTCCCGTTATTCTCTTCGTAACCACGAGACATCGAGAGCGCCTCTTTGGTGACCGAGGCCAAGAACTCGTCGTTCGTGCGCGTTTGGGCCATCTTGTCGAGGATGATCTCGGTGATATCGCCGCTGTTCAGAACGGCGGTGGCGCGGCGCAACATCCAAATTTTGCGCATCTCTTCGTTGGAGAGCAAGAGCTCTTCGTGGCGCGTGCCCGAACGTTTGATATCGACCGCGGGGAAGACGCGCGACTCCGCAAGTTTACGGGTGAGGTTGAGTTCCATATTTCCGGTACCCTTGAACTCCTCGAAGATGATGTCGTCCATTTTCGAACCGGTCTCGATGAGCGCCGTCGCGATAATGGTCAACGAACCGCCTTCTTCGATTTTTCGCGCGGCGCCAAAAAACCGTTTTGGTTTATGCAGCGACGCGGTGTCGAGGCCGCCGGAGAGCGTGCGCCCTGAATTCGGCACGACTTGGTTATAAGCGCGAGCGAGACGGGTGATGGAATCGAGGAGAATCACGACATCTTTCCCCATCTCGACAAGGCGTTTGGCGCGCTCCATCGTGAGTTCGGCGACTGCCGTGTGATTTTCCGGATGCTCGTCGAAC
>DAHUYY010000113.1 GCA_027306845.1 Vulcanimicrobiota bacterium
GAGGTGCGCCTGAGCCGAGGGCGTCAACCCACAGACATAGATCGAGACGTGCCCCTCGTGGCGAGCTCGGAATGCTTCGACCTTACGGGTGCGCGTATTATAGAGCCGCAGCGGCATCGTCGTTCCCTTGCGAGCGTTCGAGCGCCCGAAGGCGTCCTTCCAGTTGGGCCACATGCGTCTGCAATTGAGCGATCTGCACGGCGTCGGGATCGGGCATAACGACCCGCGGGGGTTCGTTCGCATCGCGTACCGGTTCCCCATCGATAAAAACGACGCGCCCCGGCACTCCGACGACGACTGCATTGGCGGGAACGTCGCGAACCACGATCGAGCCGCCGCCGATTTTCGTGTTCTCTCCAATCGTGATCGCACCGAGCACCGCAGCGTTGACTCCGACGACGACGTTCGGCGCCAAAGTCGGGTGGCGCTTACCGTGCGAGAGACTCGTGCCGCCGAGCGTCACTCCTTGATAGATCGTGCAGGCATCCCCAATCTCCGCGGTTTCGCCGATCACGACGCCCATGCCGTGATCGATAAAAACGCCGTTCCCAATGGTCGCGCCCGGATGGATCTCGATTCCGGTAAGAAAACGCACGACATGCGCGAGCCACCGCGGTAGGAGCGGAATTCTCCAGAGATGCAAGATGTGAATAAAACGATGCGCGAAGAGAGCGTGAAAGCCCGGATAGGAGAGCAGCACGTCGAGCGGCCCGCGCACCGCCGGGTCGCGCGCCAGCGGAGCGCGGAAATCTGCGGCAATTGTCTGTAACAATCGCATTTACTCTGGACGCTTTCCGTGAATCGGTTCGAATGGGGAGCCGTCGGGGCCGAAGGCGATCGGTTCTAAGCCGCGCCCGTGAAGAAGCCGCGCGTTGATCGCTCCGATACGAATCATAATGCGATCGTGTCCGAGAAGCGGAAAGAGAAGTTCGAGCGGTACGTCGTCGCGCACTCCGGTGAGAGCCATCCGAACGCTGTCGACGGCATCCTCAGCGGTGAGGCCGAACTCATCGCCGAGGATCGGAATATCGTGGGCGAGCGGAAGGCCGCGCAACTCCGGTTGCGCGTCAACGTACTGAGCGACGGCGTCGAGAAAAAAGAGTACCTCGCGCGAACGTAAGCGCTCGAGTTCGAGCGCCGGCACGACGCACGATTCCGCACGGAGCGCAAGCACGAGAGGGCGTGCGAGCTCGAGATCGACGACGCGCTCGCCGTAGGCTTCGAGAAAAGTCTCGATCCAACGGTACGCCGCGTCGGGAACCGGGCTCTCCAAGAGTCCCCACTCCTGCATCCGACGCGCGAGCGCGGGTATGTTTCCGCTCACAGGTCCACCGGCGCCACGGTCGCGACGGCATAGACGGCGATACCGGTTCCGTCGCCGGTATATCCCATGCCTTCACTGCTTTTTGCTTTTACACTCACGGCACTTGCATCGACGCCGCATCGAGCGGCAAGGTTGCATCGCATGCGTTCGGTAAAGGCCGCAAGCCGCGGGCGCTCTACGACGATGGTCGCATCGATATTCCCGACGCGGTAGCCGCGCTCGCGAACGAGCGCCACGCACGCCGCCAATAATTCCAACGAGTCCGCGTCTTTCCAGCGCTCGTCGCTATCGGGGAAATGCGAGCCCAAGTCTCCCAGCGCGAGCGATCCGAGCAGCGCATCGGCGACCGCGTGCGCGAGTGCATCGGCATCGGAGTGTCCGAGCGCGCCGCGCTCGAAGGGGATCTGCACCCCGCCCAGGACCAATCGACGGCCCTCGACGAGGCGATGAGCGTCGAAACCGTGTCCGACCCGCATCATCGCGAGCACTCCGCGCGCCGCATGCGCGCGCTGAGTCTCGCGGCCGCCAGCTCGCGATCGCTCTGCTGCGTCACCTTCAGGTTCTCCGCCGACGAGGGAACGATCGTGCAACGCACCTCGATCGCCTCTAAGAGCTCGATATCATCGGTTGCCCGGACGCCCGAGCGCGCCGCGCGATCGTGCGCCGCAACGAGATCGGCGTAGGTTGCAAACTGCGGCGTCTGCGCCGCCCAGACATTTTCGCGCGGTAGCGTCGCGCGCACCAAGGTCGACCCGGGCTCGGTTTTTTTGAGCGTATCGAAGACGCGAGCTGCAAGCAGCGCCGCCTGTCCCGGCGCCGTCTCGCGCATTCCGGCAACGATCTCCGCCGACTGCACGCAGGGGCGCGCCCCATCGTGAATCGCTACCGCCTCGCATCGCCCTGCGAGCGCGTTCAGTCCGTTTCGAACGCTCTCCTGGCGCGTCGCTCCGCCGGCGATCAGCGGTAAGAGCCGCTCGCCGAGAATGGGGCGCGCAACGCATTCGATATCGTCGAAAGCCTCGGGTGCCGTCACGACGGCGAAGAGATCGAACGCGGAAACGGCGACGAGCGCGTCGAGCGACCACGCGAGCATCGGACGCCCGGCGATCTCGACGAGTTGTTTGAATCCGCCGAAACGCCGCCCTTCACCCGCGGCGACGACCAACCCGGCCCAACGCATCATTCTTCGCTCTCTTCGCCCTTCGGGCGTGCGAAAATCATTCTCCCGGTGACGGTCTGTAGAACGCTGGTAACGATGACATCGAGACGATCGCCGAGGTGGCGACGCGCGCGTTCGACCACGACCATCGTCCCGTCGTCGAGATAGGCAACGCCTTGATGCGGCTCCTTACCCTCGCGCACGACGTGCACGCGCATCTCTTCACCCGGAAGGACGACCGGCTTGAGCGCCGCGGTCAATTCGTGAAGGTTGAGCGTCAGCACGTTTTCGACGCGCGCAACGCGCTGCAAGTTGTAATCATTGGTTACCAACTTGGCACCGAACTCGCGCGCGTAGCGGACGAGCTTCGCGTCGACGTTCCCGGGGGCGAGTTCGGGATAATCTCGATCCACGACTTCGAGCCCGGCGACCTCCTGCAGTCGCCCGAGAACGTCGAGGCCGCGGCGGCCGCGCGCGCGTTTGAGCGCATCGGCCGAGTCGGCGATCTGTTGAAGCTCTCGCAACACGAATCGAGGAAGCACGAACGGTCCTTCGAGAAATCCGCTCTTGATCGCTTCGACGATCCGTCCATCGACGATAACCGATGTATCGAGGACCTTCGGCGAGAGCCCCGATACCAGCGAGGGTGGGAGCGGAACGATCCGCAATTTTGCCCCGATACGCGCGCCGAGGTAGGCGATGAACATCGCAACGATGAGATAGAGCAGAATCGCGATCAGGCTACCCGTCTTGCCGGCGACCCCGACAAATTCAAAAAATATGCTTTTCGTCAGATAAGCGATCACCAAGCCGACGATGAGCCCGGCGGCGCCGCCGACGAGTTCGGAGGGCGCGAGCCGCTCGACCGAACGTTCGACCGCACGTGCCTCCTCTTCGAAGAGCGACTGCGCTATCGGCGCGAGGAAGATTCCTAAGACCGCGCCGACGATCGAGGCGCCGATATCCAAGAGAATCTGAATTCCCGAACCCGCCGTATGAAAGGTAAGAATGCGAAGATACGCTTCTTGCCCGACGAGAAAGCCGGCGACGGCAAAAAGAATCGCGAAGATCGCGCGCAGGAGCGTCGAGGAGAGAGTTGTCGTTTTCACTCGAGCGTCACAAAGGCCCCACAGACGGAATTGGCGAGCAATCGGCCACGCCGCGTTAAACGGAGATGCTCGTCGCTGCGTTCCAACACTCCGGCCTCGATAAAACCGGCGATGGTAGAGGCGTACGTAACGAGCGGATCGATGCCGTATCGTTGATTAAAGGCCGAAGCATCGACCCCTTGTGCGGTCCGCAACGCCAGCATCATCGCCTCGCCGAGCCGAGCGAGCCCTTCGAGGCGCTCCCGTTCGCGCGGAACCGGCTCCCCCCGCTCGATCGCCTCCATGTACTCGGTAAGGAGCCGGGTTGCCGTGCTGCGCTCTCCTGCAAGATAGGAGGCCGCCCCGACGCCGAGCCCGAGATAGCTGCCGTTCGTCCAATAATTACCGTTATGGCGACTGCGATGACCCGAACGTGCAAAATTACTTATCTCGTACTGTTCGAAACCCGCTGCACCCAAACGATCCATCGCGATCTCGTAAAGCCGCGCCTCAAGCTCCTCGTCGGCAAATCGCTCCGGAGCGCGCGCATAGAGCCGCTCGAACGGCGTCCCGGGCTCGATGGTGAGCCCGTAGGTCGAACAATGATCCACGCCGAGCGCGATTGCGGCATCGAGCGACTCCATCCAGTCGGCCTCGCTCTGTCCGGGAAGTGCGAAGATGAGGTCGACCGAGAGCGAGCGTATCCCCGATGCGCGCGCGTCGCGCACGCAACGCTCGACATCGGCATTAGAGTGGCGACGACCGAGGGCACGCGCTTCTTCCTCGCGGAAGGATTGCACGCCGATCGAAAGGCGATTGATACCGGCGCGCGCGTACGCTTCGATATCGCCCGGTTGAACCGCATCGGGATTGATCTCGATCGTGATCTCCCGCTCTTCGTCGACTGCCGGAAAACGCTCGCTCAAACGTTCGACGAGCTCCACGATTTTGGTCGCTTCGTATGCATTCGGCGTCCCACCGCCAAGAAAAATATTTTCGGCCGGTCGCGACGGACTCTCGGCGATCTCACGATGCAATGCCGCTATATATCGAGCGGCATCGCTCCGGCGTAACGGCCACTTTGCAAAGTCGCAGTACGGGCAGATATACGGGCAAAACGGCAGGTGAACGTAGACGCCGCCGAGCGCCTCGTCACCCAACAGGCATCGAGAAGACGGCACAGGCGCGCGGCCCGGAATTTACCGCCACGGTCGGCCCACAGGTATAGACGGTGAGCGATTCGCAGCCGCCGATTAATTTCTCGCGGATCTCCTTTTCGAACTCAAGCGCCAACTCCGGCGCATCGACCGTTCCGATCATGAAGCGAATTTTCGAGGTGTCGGCGAGGCTCCGCAACGCAATTCCTATTAATTGGCGGCGCGATTTCTCGAAGTCATTGGTCTGGGTTGCGGATTCGGCGACACCATGATTGAGTTGGAGGATCGGGCTCAAGCGCATCATTTGAGCGAGCGAGACGACGGCTTTA
The DNA here is from genome assembly GCA_027306845.1 of Vulcanimicrobiota bacterium. Classification (GTDB taxonomy): domain Bacteria; phylum Vulcanimicrobiota; class Vulcanimicrobiia; order Vulcanimicrobiales; family Vulcanimicrobiaceae; genus JABEUX01. Next base: position 5,058 of record DAHUYY010000113.1, read on the forward strand.
TTGAGCCGACCGCTCCGCCCGAGAAAGGTGACATCGGGCAGCACCATATTTCCGCGCTGAGTCGCAAGTTTGGAGCGCAAACGAGCGGCGATCTCCGGTAACGGCACCCCCGATTTCGCCAACTCCGATGCGAGCATCGCATGCAATGCTAAGCCGCCGGAGAACGTTTCGGTATCGACGACCTCCACCTTCCCGGGAAAATTGCGCGCCGCCGCGCAGGCCGATTCGAAGGTTTTCGAAAGCTTCGAGCCGATCGTCGGGCAGATGACCTCATTGCCGGCAGCGATCTCTTTTTGGAACGCCGCCGCAAAGTCATCGACGGGAGGAGGTTCGGAGACGGGATTTTCCTTCGAGTTCATCAGTCGACGGTGAAACTCTTCCATCGTGATGTCGATGCCGTCGCGAAAACGTTCGCTCCCCCAAATAACGAAGAGCGGAACCTGTACGACACCGTATCGCGCCGCCATCTCGCGCGACATATCGCAGGTGCTATCGGTGACAACCGAAACGGGCATCGATATCTTCCTTTCTCTATCGCTATTCCGAGCGAGTTGTCGCAGTAGAGCGAGCGGGGTAGCCGTCGGTGACGACGACGCCGATCGCTCCCGCGCCGGCATGCACGGCGATAACCGGGCCGGCTTCGACGACATCGACCGACACTTCGCGCCCGGCGCACCGTTCGATAATTCGTTCGCGCATCTGTTCTGCAAGATCGGGAGACTGCGTGTGGATGACGCGAATTCGCGTCGCCGCCCCGCCGCGATCGTCGGCGCAGGCAAGATCGACCATCGTTTCCTGCGCGCGTTTAAACGTCCGCACCTGAGCGCGCGAAACGACGGCACCGGCGTCGAGCGTCAGGATCGGGACGATCTTCATTAGTCCGCCGAGAACCGCCGCCGCCCGCCCGATGCGACCGGTACGTTGGACGTGCGAGAGATCGGGGAGCGTTGCAAAGAGCGGAGTACGGTCGCGCATGGTGTTGAGGTGGGCAAGGATTTCATCGATCGAGGCGCCCTCGGCCGCCATACGCGCGGCATCTTCGACAAAAAATTGTAAGCCGCCGGCCGCATTGAGCGAATCGAAGAGCTCGATTCGGATCCCTTCGATGTTCTCTGCAGCGGCGCGAGCCGCGTTGATGGTTCCGGAGAGCACCGAGGAGATCGTAATGCAGATAACATCTTCGCCGCGCTGGGCCGCCTGAAGAAAGGCCTCGCGAAACA
>DAHUYY010000114.1 GCA_027306845.1 Vulcanimicrobiota bacterium
GATCGCCGTGACCGCGAGCGCTCCGCGCCGACGATTCCACAAGCGCGTGGCGGCCTCTCGAAGAACCAGCGAGAGCGGGAGCGGTTGAGCCGGCACGTAGCGCTAGCGGAAGAGTGCGGCGAGCGCCGATAGGCGCGCGTGACTGAGGAAAAAACGCACCGACGCGTTGGTGCCGCAGACGATCACCTCATCGAGTCTTCGGCATTCGCGCCCGTCGACGGTAACGGTGATGTCACCGGAGTCGAGTGCAGCAAGCGTGCGCTCGAAGTTTCGCTCGAAGAGATCGCGCGGGGCGCGGTCGCCGATACTCTGTCGCACGGCGAGCGCGAGGATCTGCACGAGCGCGAGCGGTGTAGCGAGGGCGAACGCGCTCGCATCGCCGTCGGCGATGGCGTTGAGGTCGAGCGGAACCCTCACGTGGATCACGCGAGAATACTTCGCCGTCAAATCGAGGATCAGCCTGCCCGCAGCGCGTACTTCCGCGCTATAGCGTCATGAACGATCTTTCGAACCGTCGCCGTCGCGAACAGCCTCCCGAGGGAGGCGGTTGGATGCCGGTCCTACTTCTCGGCCTTTTAGTCGTGCTCGCGGGGCTCGCTATCGGGGGGCTCGCCGGGCGCCTTACGGCGATGCACGCGCACCTACCGACGAGCGTTCCGAGCATCTCACCGGTTCCAACCGAGACGCCCTCGCTCGCGCCGGTTTCGACGCCGACACCAAAGACGACACCGAGCCCGAAACCGACACCGAGCCCGAAAGCGACGCCGAGCTCGAAACCGACGCCCTCGCCCTCGGCGAGCCCGGTTCCGTCAGCAACGGCGAAAGCCGTGCAGAGCGCGACGCCGAGCCCGCTTCCGAGCGCCGCCGCGACGCCGCGAAGGATCGAGAAAAAGCCGCACGCTCCCTTGGCACCAAAGGCTTCGGTGGTGCGGACAGCGCACCCGAGCCCGACGCCCGCCCCGCTGCTCGCCGGTTCGGCGGCACGAGCGCTGGTGCGCGTCTATCTCGCCGACCTTGCGCGCGGCGATAGTGCCGGTGCCGCGGCGTTGCTCGCAACCGGAAGCCCCGATACGTTTATCGATGGGACGCTACAGATGGGAACGGTCGGCAGCACTCCCGCTGCGAACGGCGCGCAGAGCGTCACCGCGCAGATTATCGTGGGCGTAAAACATTATACGATGACGTTTCTGGTCGGCAAACGGGGCGGACGCGCCGTCATCCTCTCGCACGCTGCGGCTTCGGCTACTCCGACTCTGCCTTAGCGAGCCCGGCGAGCGCCGCGCTCTTTAATACACTCAGCCCGAGCATCGCGCACTTCATGCGCGTCGGGCTAATATCGATACCGACATTCTCCAGGACGCTCTCTTTGCCGAGCGCGAGAATATTTTCGAGCGACTTCCCCTTTGCGTGTTCGAGCAACATCGAGGCCGAAGCTTGCGAGATCGCACAGCCTTTCCCGGAGAAACGAAGGTCGCTGACGTTCCCGGATTCGTCGACGGCGATCTCGACGCGCATTTCGTCGCCGCAGAGCGGGTTGCGATCTTCAGCGACGGCATCGGGTTCGGGAAGGTGCCCGAAATTGCGTGGGTTTCGGTAGTGGTCGAGAATAAAGTCGCGGTAAAAGTCGTCCATCGTTCTTTCTCCGAGTCGGCGAACTCTCGGCTACGAGAGCCGAAAAATCGCGGCTGCCTTCTCTAGGCCGGCGACGAGAGCATCGACGTCGCTACGATCGTTATAAAGATAGAACGATGCGCGTGCGGTCGCGGCGAGATCGAGGCGTCCCATGAGCGGCATCGTACAATGGTGCCCCGCACGAATGCAAATGCCCTCGGTATCGAGGATCGATGCCAGGTCGTGGGCGTGAATATCGGCGAAGTTCATCGAGATGACGCCGGAGCTTCGCTCGGGATCGTGCGGGCCGTAGATTGCGAGGCCGCGTTCTTCCAGCGCCGCTAAGCGCTCGAAGGCGTAGGCGAGCAGATGCCGTTCGTGGGCCCGGATATTCTCCATGCCGTAGCTCTCGAGATAATCGATTGCACTGCCGAAAGCGATTGCATCGGCGATATTCGAGGTGCCGGCCTCGAACTTCCAGGGCAGTTCGTTAAAGGTCGAGCGTTCGTAGGAGACACTGCGGATCATATCCCCGCCCGATAAAAACGGCGGCATCGCATCGAGCAAGGCGCGCTTTCCGTAGAGCACGCCGATGCCGGTGGGGCCGAGCATTTTGTGCGCGGAGAGCACGTAAAAATCGGCGTCGAGTGCACGAACGTCGACCGTCATGTGCGGCGCGGCCTGCGCCCCGTCGACGAGCACGATGGCGCCGGCCGCGTGCGCGCGTGCAACGACCTCGGCGATCGGAAGAATCGTGCCTAAGGTGTTACTGACGTGCGCGATCGCAACGAGCTTGCAACCTTCCAGCAGCTCGTCGAGTGTGTCGAGTTGTAACTCGCCGCGGTCGTCGACCGGAATGAAGCGCAGGCGCGCGCCGCTCCGTTCGGCGAGCAACTGCCACGGAACGAGATTGGAATGATGTTCGAGCTCCGAGACGAGAATGACGTCGCCTCCATGCAGGTTCGCACCGCCCCAACTCCACGCGACGAGATTGATCGCTTCGGTGGCGTTGCGCGTCCAAATAATCTCCGCCGATTCCGCGGCATTGAGAAAGCCGGCGACCTTGGCACGTGCCCCTTCGAAAGCATCGGTGGCGCGGGCGGCAATTTCGTATACCCCGCGATGGATATTCGCGTTATATTCGCGATAGTAACGGTCGATAGCGTCGATGACGACCGTGGGCTTCTGCGAAGTCGCCGCGGAGTCGAGATAGACCAAGCGCTTACCACGCGACGTGCGTTCGCCGAGGATCGGGAAATCCGCGCGGACGTCGTGTTCTCCGGCGATGAGGGCGCTTGCCGCGTTGCTCATCGTAACGTTGCGACGATTCGCCGCGTCAGCGATTCGCGTAAGCTAGCGGTGGGAAATGCATCGACGACCGGCTCGAAAAATCCCAATGCAATCGTGCGCCGCGCCTCGTTTTCGTCGAGCCCGCGCGAGCGAAGGTAGAAGATCTGCTCGTCATCGATCGCCCCGATCGTCGCGCCGTGGTAGGCCTTTACGTCGTTACAGGCGATCTCTAATGCCGGAACCGAATCGATATGCGCTTTTGGGCCGAGAATGAGTGCGTCGTCGCGCAGCGAGGCATCGCTGCCGGCGGCATGGGGAAGGATGACGATGTTGCCGAGAAAACGGGCGATCGATTCGTCCCCGGCCGCCGCTTTCACGACGGTTTGCGACGAGGTGTTCCCGGCGACGTGACGGACGGTCGCCGCAACATCGAGGTGCCCGTTGCCCGTGGGAAGGAAGATCGCGCTCTGCTCCATCCGGGCACCGGAGGCATCGAGCGAGCTCTCGCGATCGCGGACGATGAGCCCTTCGCCGAAATCGGCGCTTGCCAGAACGACCGATGCATCGCGGCCGACGTGTGAGAGCGCGCATTCGACGGCGACGGAGCCGCTATCGACCCGTTGCATCGTTGCGTAGTGCAGGTGCGCGCGTTCCTCGACGATGAGTTCGCTCGTGCCGACGACGAATGCACCGGTGGGGTTCAAAAATTCGACGATGACGGTGGCGCGGGCGCCCGGCTCTAAAAAGACGAGCGTGCGCGGGAACGCCGGGATGCTATCGATCGTGTAGGTGATGACGATCGGCTCGGCAACGTCGTAATCGGCGGGGACGTGCACGAGTGCGCCAAACGAACTCAACCCGAGTGCAAGCGCGCCGAATTTCGAACGCTCGAGATCGATGCGTCGCGTAATATGCGCGAGCGTTTCGGCATGTTCGCGCGCGGCGGTCGCTAGCGGAAGTGCGATTGCACGGCCGAGCGAACCGGAAAATGTGACCTCGTGCTTCGCAGACGCCGAGGGAAGCGGATCGAAGGCGAGCGCGTCGAGATCGATCTTCCAGCGTCGGTTAGGGCGCGTGCGCCCCGAGGAATTGGTGAGGTAAAGATCGACCGCTCGCGCGCGCGCGGCATGCGCGAGAATCCGCGCGTCGGCGGCGTTCGCCGCACTTTGAAGACGATCGCGGGTCGGCGGAGCGAGGAGGCCTTCAGGCACGCGCACCGACCTCGTCGCGAATGCCGTCATAGCCCTCGCGTTCGATGCGCTCGGCGAGGTCGTGGCCGCCGGTGAGCACGATACGTCCATCCATCATGACGTGGACGACGTCGGGGGTGACGTGTTTGAGAATGCGCGGATAGTGGGTGATAATCAGCATCCCCGCCTGCCGCCCCTCTTCGCTCGCGCGCAGCGCAGCGATGGAGTCTCCGACCGCGCGGAGTGCGTCGACGTCGAGCCCGGAATCGGTTTCGTCGAGAATCGCATACTTCGGCGCGAGCATCGCCATCTGCAGCATCTCGAGGCGTTTCTTTTCGCCGCCGGAGAAGCCGTCGTTGAGGTAGCGCCCCATAAAGGACGGGTCCATCCCGAGAATATCCATCTTCTCGACGAGCATCGCGCGGAACGCCGCCGGCGCAAGGGAGCCGGGACGAACCGCCTGCCGGGCGGCGTGAAGGAAGTTCGCGACCTTTACCCCGGGGATCGCGGCGGGGTATTGGAACGAGAGGAAGAGGCCGGCGCGGGCCCGTTTTTCCGGCGAGAGATCGAGCAGCGAGGTGCCGTCGAGCGTTGCCGTTCCGGCGGTGACCTGGTAGTGCGGATGCCCGGCCAACGATAGGGCGAGCGTCGATTTCCCGCTGCCGTTCGGGCCCATCAGCGCGTGGATCTTCCCGGGCTCGACGACGAGGTCGATGCCGCGGAGAATTTCGGTGTTTTCAACGGTCGCGCGCAAACCTGCGACGCGTAAACCCATGGTTTCGCTCACTGCCAACCTGCTCCAGATCTTTTGAATGGGTGCTGTCTATGCTCTGGGATTATCGTAGCCTCGCTTTCCTAGAAAGTCAAGGAAAAACTTTACTATCTAGGTCGCACGTGCTAGAATTCGGTTCAGATGCACGCAGATCGTTTCTTTCAAAGCACCCGAGGGCGGATCGTTGAGGAACTGCGCCGGCGCGGGAGCGCCTCGGCGGCGGATCTCGCTGCCTCCTTCAATCTCTCGCCCAATGCCGTGCGCCAGCAACTCATCGTCCTCGAGCGCGACGGTCTCGTCGTCGAGCGCTCGGTGCGCCGCGGGCCGACCAAGCCGACCCTTGAATTTTCCCTCACGCCGCTCGCCGATCGCTACTTTCCGCAGGCCTACGACCGGATGCTCTCCGCCGTGCTTCGGGAACTGCGCGAGCAGCACGGCCCCGAGGCAGTCGAGCGCCTCTTCGAAGGCATCGCCGACCGGACGCTGGCGAAGGTGCGCGAACGGATCACCGGCGATAACGCGCACGAACGCGCGGCGCAGCTCGGCGACGTGCTGCGCGAGCAAGGGGTCTCTGCGACCGTCAATCTCATCGAAGGCGGCGTGGAATTGCGCGAGCATCATTGCCCGTACTCGGAGGTCGCCAAGGAGAACCCCGAAGTCTGCAGCGTGATCCACCGCGTGATCGATGAGACGATCGGCGAACACGCTCAGACCGAATCGATTGCAACCGGCGGGCGCGAGTGCCGGTTTGAAGTGCGTTCGGCAACCGCCGCCGCAGCACCGTAGAAAGAAAGCGAACGTACGATCGTGGATTTTCCGAAATTTCAGAGACTGGTCGAAGAGCGTCGCGGGTTCCGCACGATGGAAGATGCAACCGCGAGCGGTGAGTATTTCAGCGATTCATGCGGCGACATGTATAACTTCTTCCTCAAGGTCGGCCCCGGCGCGGTCATCGAAGATATCTCGTATTTCACGACCGGATGCGGTTTCGGTACCGCGACCTGTAGCTTGGTCGTCGATCTCGTGCGCGGACGCACGATCGATGAGGCCGAAGCGCTGAGTACCGCGGAGATCGAAGCCGCGCTCGACGGCTATCCCGAGAAGAAGAAAGATTATCCGCAGCGAGCGATTGAAGCGCTCCACGTCGCCGTCGCCGACTATCGCGCGAAGCTCGCCGCCGGCGCGATTCCCGATTTTGCAGCGATGCCGGCACCGCAGCGCGCGGCGCTCTCGCAGGCAGCGGTCGAGCCCACGCCGGCCGCGGCGAGCAACGACGAGAAGGTGCTCATCCGCCTCCGCTGACGCCGGGCCGATGGCCTCGCTTATCCGGGGGGCGTCGGCATCGAGA
>DAHUYY010000115.1 GCA_027306845.1 Vulcanimicrobiota bacterium
TTGCGCGAACGACTCGATTACGAACTCTCGATCATTACGAAGATGGGCTTTGCCTCCTATTTTCTCATCGTTTGGGATTTTATCAAGTTTGCGCGCGATCGCGATATTCCAGTTGGGCCGGGGCGCGGGTCGGCGGTCGGATCGATCGTCGCCTACTCGTTGCGCATTACCGACCTCGATCCGTTACGCTTCAATCTCATTTTCGAACGTTTTCTCAACCCCGATCGCATTTCTATGCCCGATATCGACACCGATTTTTGCGTCGAACGGCGCGACGAAGTTATTGCGTACGTCCGGGAAAAATACGGTGAAGATCGCGTAGCACAGATCGTTACTTTCGGAAAAATGTTGGCACGAGCGGCCGTGCGCGATGCCGGCCGCGCATTAGGGGTTCCGCTTCCCGATGTCGATAAGGTGGCCAAACTCATTCCGTCGGGCCCTGGAGGAATGACGATCGGTGAGGCGCTCGAGCAGATTCCCGAATTAAAGATGCTCAACGATCAACGCCCGGAGATTCGCGAGTTGCTCAAAACGGCGCGTGCGATCGAGGGGCTGGCGCGGAGCGCCGGCACGCACGCCGCCGGCGTGGTGATCGGGGCCGAACCGTTGGTCGAACACGCTCCGTTGGTGAAACTCAACGACGGCGGTGTGAACACGCAATACGACATGACCTGGATCGAGAAAATCGGGCTGTTGAAAATGGATTTTCTCGGGTTGCGAAACCTCACGGTCATGCACGCGGCGGTTCGGGAGATTCGGCGAACCGGCGATCCGTCTTTTTCGCTCGAAGGCATACCGCTCGACGACCGAGCGACCTTCGAGATGCTCTCGCGCGGCGAGACCGCCGGCGTCTTCCAACTCGAGAGCGAGGGGATGAAACGCGTCTGCACCGAGCTGCGCCCGTCGCGTTTTGAAGATATTATCGCCTTAGTTGCGCTCTATCGCCCGGGGCCTATGGACTGGATACCGCAGTATATTGCGATCAAACACGGACGGCAAAAACCCACCTTCTTGCACCCGATTCTCGAACCGATTCTTGCCGAGACCTATTCCATCGCCTGTTATCAAGAACAGGTCATGCAGATCGCGCGTGATTTTGCCGGGTTTTCCATGGGAGAAGCCGACGAATTACGTAAGGTGATGGGGAAAAAACAGAAGGAGAAGATACCGGTCTATCGGCAAAAATTCGTCGAAGGTGCGGTCGCTCGTTCGGGCGTGAGCGTCGCGCTTGCCGAACAAGTGTTTACCTTCATCGAACCATTCGCCGGTTACGGATTTAATAAATCGCACGCCGCTGCGTATGCGCTGATTTCCTATCAAACCGCCTATCTCAAAGCCAACTATCCACTGCCGTACCTCGCGGCGCTCATGGGTTCGGTGCGCGACAAAACGGAAAAACTCGTTGAGTATATCGACGTTGCGCGTCGTTTGGGCATCGAGGTGCTTCCGCCCGACGTGAATGAATCGATCAGCGATTTCGGCGTGATCGGAAAATCGATACGTTTCGGTTTGAGCGCGATTAAAGGCGTAGGCGAAGGCGCGGTTGCGTCGATGGTATCGGCGCGCGAGCGCGGCGGGCGTTTCCGAGACCTCTTCGATTTTGTCGATCGGATCGACGGCAAGCAGGCGAATAAACGAATCCTCGAGGCGCTGGTGAAGTGCGGCGCGCTCGACACGTTGCCGGGGAATCGCGCGGAGAAGTTAGCGGGGATCGAACGGGCGGTTAGTCTTTCGGCGACGCGCGCTCGAGAAGATGCGTTGGGCCAAACCTCGCTCTTCGGAGAAGCGATGGGAGAGCCCGGGGTTACTCCCTCCCTGACGCGCTCGTTACCGCCGTCGCAGCGACAGATTCTCAAGTGGGAGCGCGAGACATTGGGGATATTCGTCTCCGGGCACCCGCTCGCCGAGCACGAAGAACGCTTCGCTCGAATGGGGGTGACCCCGATTCGGGATCTCGCCTCCCGAGGGGATGACGCCGAGGTGAAAATTGCCGGCCTCGTTGCCTCGGTTCGACGGACGATGACCCGCAACGGTGCGCAAATGCTAATCGCGCAAATCGAGGATACGACCGGTTCGTGCGAAGCGATCGTTTTTGCGAAACTCTACCCGACGCTCTCGCCGATCTTCGTTGCCGACGATATCCTCGTGTTGCGCGGTCGGGTGCGCGTGCGCGAACGGCCCGGCGACGGCGAAGAGAGCGCTCCGACGGTCTCCTTGTCGGTCGACGAAGCCTCGGTTTTCAACGCACCGGCGGTCGACGCATCGCCGCCCGTCCGCAGTTGGTTGCTCGACCTTCGCACGCGCGAGCAGGTCGATCGACTCACGGCGCTGATGGAGCGTTGCCCCGGCGATGCGCGGGTCTTCTTGCGGAGCAAAAATCGCGAACGGGAGTTGCCGCGACGACTCGGCGGAGAGCGGCGCGTGCATGCAGAACTCATCGCGATCTTCGGTGACGAGGGCGTTCACCTGAAGAGCGAGTAGCAGAGGAGAGGCATGAGGCTCCCACCCGGCGTTCGAGATTGGTTGCCGCAAGAGTTCGCATTCAAACAGCGCGTGGAGGATCGCATCGGCGTCGTCTTCGACCGTTGGTCCTATGCGCGCATCGCAACCCCGACCTTCGAGAGTTACGAATCGCTGGAGCGTGGACTCGGTGAGAAGCTCATGCGACAGACCTTTCGTTTCAGCGATCCGCTCGGTGAGGAGCTCGCTCTGCGTACCGAGATGACGACGCCGATCGCGCGCGTGGTCTCGACCCGCTTACGCAATGCCAGCCTCCCCATTCGGCTCTCGTATATCGCTCCCGCATACCGTTACGAAGAGCCCCAACTCGGGCGAATGCGCGAGTTTACGCAGGCGGGCGCAGAGCTGATCGGCGCCGCCGGAGCCGACGCCGATGCCGAAGCACTCTTTATGGCGATCGAGACGCTTGACGCCGTCGGGCTCGCCGACGCGCACTTCGACATGAACGATTCGGCGATCGTCGATGGAGCGCTCGTTACGCTGGGGATCTCGGCGCCGCGCGCGCGGCTCTGGAAAGAAGCGATCTCCGCGCGCAACCTCGTTGCTCTCGATGAGTTAGCGCGTCGCGACGATGCGCGTGTCGAACGCTATGCCCTCTTGCGCCGCATGATCGTGACGCGAGGCACCGATGAGGTTTTGGCCCTCGCTCGAGAGCTCGCTCCGAACCCGGAGGCGCAGGCGGCGATCTATCGACTCGAACGAATTCTCGCGCGCGCCTCTGCGATCGGATTCGGTGCGCGCGTGGCGATCGACCCGGCACTCTTGCGCGATCTCGAATACTATACCGGATTTGTATTCGAAGGTTTTCTCGGCGACCTTGGTTTCTCGCTCTGCGGAGGCGGACGATACGATACGCTCTTGCCGCGATTCGGGTACGACGTTCCCGCCGTTGGGTGGATGGTGGGTGTCGAACGAATTTTGCTCGCACTCGAGCGGCGTCGCATCGGCGAACGGCGTCGGCGAGAGGTCGACGTCTTCGTCGTCGGCTCCGACGCGGTAGCGATGGCCGAACGCGCGAAGGGAGAACGCGTTCGCGTCGACGTGCGCGGGCTCGACCGAGCTGCGGCAATCGCCTACGCTCGACACAAGGCGATCCCGCGTCTGCTCCTAGCCGGCGGTGATGATGTCGAAGAGATTCTCCTCGAAGCCGACGAACGTTCCTCACCGTGAGCGAGTTGACGATCGCGCTACCGAAGGGAGCTCTCTACGACCTTAGCGCAACCGCTCTTGCTGCGATCGGCATCGACGTACCGGCCGATCCCGGGCGCCGGTTGACGATGGCCAGCTCCGACGGCTCGGCAAAGTTGCTTTTGCTGCGCCCGACCGACGTCCCGGCATATGTAGAATTCGGCGCCGCCGACTGCGGTATCGTCGGGAAAGATACGCTGTGGGAGAGCGAGCGCTCGGTGAGCGAGGCGATCGATCTGCAGTTCGGGGCCTGCCGTCTCGTGGTTGCCGCTCGGCGCATCGACGGCTTTCATGAAGGCGCGCGTTATCCGACCTTTCTGCGCGTCGCAACGAAATTCAAACGTATGGCAACACAGTATTTTTCCGAGCGCGATATTCCTTGCGAGATCATTGCGTTGCATGGATCGGTGGAACTCGCTCCATTGGTCGGGCTCGCCGACGTGATCGTCGATCTCGTAGCGACGGGTAGCACGCTGCGCGAACACGATATGGTCGTCGTCGACGATATTGCAACCTCGACCGCGCGCTTCGTTCTCAATCCGGTCGCCTACCGCAGCAAGTACGCACGGCTCTCTGCGCTCTGCGAACGCTTGCAGGCGAGCATCGCCTCGTGAGATTCGTGCGGGCCGACGACCGCATCGCGATGGCGGCGGTATTGCGTCGAGGTTGGAGGCCCGACGCCGCGCTCGCGGCGCGCGTCGCCGAGATCGTCGCCGACGTGGAGGCGCGCGGCGACCGGGCTCTCCTCGAGTACACGCGCCGATTTGACGCCCCCGAGTATAGCCTCACGCATCTGCGCGTTCCGGTCCCCATGCCCTCGGTCGCCCGCGCGGCATTGCCGGAGGATCTCGCCGCCGCAATCGAGCGCGCCGCGGAACGGATCGCGGATTTCCACCGACGCCAACGGAGCGAGGATATCGCCTATCGCTGCGACGATGGAACCGAATATGCGTTCCGACGAGAGCCGCTGGGATCGGTGGCGATCTACGCGCCGGGGGGAAGCGCCGCGCTGCCCTCCTCCGTACTCATGGGCGCAATTCCGGCGAAGATTGCCGGCGTACGCCGCAGGATCGTCCTCACGCCTCCACAACGCGACGGGCGCATGCATCCGGCGGTGCTCTTTGCAGCGAGCCTCTGCGAAGTCGACGAACTCTATGCCGTCGGTGGGGCGCAGGCGATTGCCGCAGCCGCCTTCGGCACTGCGAGCATCATCGCGGTCGATAAGATCGTCGGTCCCGGAAACTCCTACGTCACCGAAGCGAAACGCCAGCTCTTCGGTGTCGTCGGTATCGATGGGCTCGCGGGCCCATCGGAAGTGTTGGTGGTCGCCGATGCAGCGGCCTCCTCAGAACTCGTCGTCGCCGAACTCCTCGCGCAAGCCGAACACGACGCGCAGGCGCGCGTTGCGGTCCTCAGCGATTCCTTCGAACTGCTGGAGAGCTGCGCCCAACTGCTCGAGGCGATCGACGTAAAGCGTTTGCCGCGCGGCGAGACGATCGCCGCAGCCCTCGATCGAGGCGGCTTTTTTATCGAAGCGAAATCGAAGGGCGAGATCGCAGCAACGATCGCCGCGTTCGCTCCGGAGCATCTAAGCCTCCAGGTCGCCGATCCCGAATTTTATCTCGCGCATCTGCGTTGCGTCGGCGCGGCGTTCGTCGGTGAATCGACACCGGTCGCCTGCGGCGACTATTTAGCGGGAACGAACCACGTGTTGCCGACCTCGGGATCGGCACGTTTCGCCTCGGGGCTCGCGCTTGCAGACTTTACGCGAACCTACAGCGTCGTACGGAACTCTTCGGAGCGCATGCGCGGCGATGCCGCGGCGATATCGACCTTCGCTTCCTTTGAGGGGCTCGACGCGCACGCGCAGAGCGCGCGCCTGAGAATGAAACCCTGAATATCGATTACGTGGCCTTCGATCTCGACGGTACGCTCGTAGGGCGAGAGACGCGTCTCTCGGATCGCGTGCGCTCCTCGGTCGCGGCGATGCTCGCGCAAGGCACGGCGGGTGGAATCGTTACCGGGCGAATGTTCCAGGCCGCCCTGCCATTCGTGCGGGAGCTCGCTCTCCGCGCTCCGACGATTTGCTATCAAGGTGCGTGGGTCGTCGATACTGCAAGCGAACGTCGGCTGCTCGATCGGCCGATCGCCGCCGATCTCGTGCGCGAAATTCTCGATGAATTTAATGGAGAAGATCTCCACTTGCAGCTCTATTCCGACGACCGCTACTATTGCGAGCGAAGCAATCGCTTCTCGGAGCTTTACGCATCGCTCGCCGGAATCGCGCCGATCGTCGGGCCGCTCGCCGAGCACTTTCTCAATCGCAGCGCTACGAAGGCCGTCGTCGTCGCCGATCCCGAGCGCGCGGAGCGGGTGCTGCTGCACGCCCGCCGTCATTTCGGCGATCGGCTCTATATCACGCGTAGCTATCCCGAGTTCGTCGAGATGCTCGATCCGCGCGTCGATAAAGGCAGAGCGTTGG
>DAHUYY010000116.1 GCA_027306845.1 Vulcanimicrobiota bacterium
CGCTCGCCGTTCGCCCGCAGAAAATTCGCGCGCTCGTCGGCGCGCGCGTCGCGCTCCGTATTCTGCGCGTCGATTCCGCACTGCATCCACTCGGAGTCGCTGCTGCGAACGTTCGCGCTCGCATCGAACCCGCGTCGCTCGGCACCTTCGCGAACGGCACGTTCCTCGCTCGAGCGCCCGGTAACGGGAGGCTCGTTCTCCGCGACGGCACGATCGCCGGAAGCGTTGCGCTGGAAATCTTCGATCGCCCCGCCTCGCTGACGATTCATCCGCGGCTCGCCGACGTGACGGCGAACGGTACGCTGCAACTCCGCGCGACCGCGCGCGATGCCGACGGCGCGCGCATCGCCGTTCCCGACGAGCTTCCTTGGCGCGCCGTTGGAGCGAGCATCTCCCCGTCGGGCCTCTTAACCGCCGGAGATGGCGATGTCGAGGTGGATTTAGAGATCGGCGATATCTCCGCATCGAAAAACGTGCGCGTCGGCACGCATTCCGTTCCGCTACAGCTCGCGAACATCGCGCGTTTTTTAAGCGTTCCCGCCTCTGAAGCAGGCGGCGTCACGGCGACCGGCGCCGATGCCGTCGATCTTACCTACGATTTCAGCGGTGCCGAGCGCGCGGCTTTCGCCCTGCTCGAGCAACCATTGCCGCCGCAGACGACCGCGCTAACCTTCGACGCTCGCTCCGCGGGGCAGGGCGGATTTCTGCGCGTGGCGATGCGCGACGCGCGCAACGACGACATCTTGCTTACCGCAGAACGCCTCGACCGCCCCGGGCTCCGATCGGTGCGCGTAGTTATTCCAAAGACGGCGCTGCCGCCGTTACGGCTCACCGGAATCTATATCGTGCGCGCGCTCGGCCCGGGAAGAGCGAATCGCTCGGCGGGCAAAATCGAGCTATCGAACGTGCGCGCTTGGGTCGCCGGGGCGCCCCCCGAAGAACCAAAACCCGAGCGCCGCGAGCCCAAACAACACGGCTAATCCGAGAATCGGCAACGAAGGCACGGCAAGAACGACGATCGCCGGATAGCGGTGGATGCGCGGTTGCAAGAAAAGGTCGGCGACGCGCGTTCGCTGCCCGTTCGCCGCGAGCCCAAGGCTGTGCGCGAGCGTCCGGCCGAGCGAATCGTCGACGGCAAAAAGCACGGTGCGGTGCGCGCTTCCGCCGCGCAGCAATTGCGCCTGTGCGGCAGTGAAGAGCACCACTTTAACGTCGCGATGAACCGCAGGCAGCGCAAAGGAATCGAAGGGAAGATTGAATCCGGCGATCTCTTGCGTGTGCTGCATCAACAGCACCGGCGAAAGAAAGGTGCTCCCGGTAGGCTGCGTTATCGTAAGATGCACGCCTGCGAGCGTATCGGCGCTCACGGCGACGACCGTCCGCTCGAAACAGCGGAGCAACGTCGCATCGCGGTAGAGCCCGTGGCGGCACGAGATCGACGCCTTCGTTCCACCACGTTCGAGCAGTACGCTCGCACCGGGGCGATCGAGATCCGGAAAGACGAGCGTCGCACCGAGTTCCGGTAGCGCAACCTGCGCTCCGGGCACCGCAACGATCGTACGCGGATCGGGAGCGAAGAGCGAATTTGAAAAACCGGCCGCGCCGACGACGAGCATCGCCGCAAGCATCAGCAGCGCCGCCGTCGTACGCCGACGCGTCGGCACCGCGCGTAAGGAACGCAGCACGCGAATACTACCGAGAAGCGCGACCGCGGCGATCGCCAATATCCACCACGTTGCGTGAACGAAGGCCGCGTCGGGGAATGCAATCTCGGCGAGCGCCGCGGCAAAAAGCGCGATGCAGAAGGCAGCGCCGATTTTCATGGTGACTCCAAAAGCGGTTTGAGGGCACGGACGATCTGCGGATAGGTAAGCGGCCCATCGAACGCGCGCACTACGATACCGCGCCGATCCACGATCGCCGTTGTCGGGAGGCCGAAGGCCCCGAACGCGCGACCGTAGCGTTGCGTTGGGTCGACGACGATGCGATACGTGATTCCGAGCGAGCGAGCGAACGAGCGCGCAACCGCACCGGATTCGCCCTGATCGATGCCGATCACGCGCACCCCGTGCGTCGCTTCCTTACGAGCGACGCGCTCGAGATCGGGCATCTCGGCTCGACAGGGCGGGCACCACGAGGCCCAAAGATTGACGACGAGTACGCGCCCGCGCTCGCCGGCGAGCGAGTATGAAGCGCCGCGTTCGTCAACGAGCGGAAGTTCGGGAAGCGGAGCACCGATGAGCGTGCCCGGGCCGGCGGCAGTCGAGGGGCGGAAGTAGGGGACCAACAAAAAGGCCGCGAGCGCGATCGCAGCACTCACCAAGAACCAGCGCCAAAGCCGAGTCATCGAAGCGAGCATACGACCTTCTTACCAGTCTCCCATGCGATCTTCATCGACCTCACCTTCGAGTACGAGGAGCCCCGGCGGCAAGATTTCCGCCGAGAGCGGAACGCCGCCGTACCGAATCCGGGGCTCCAATCGCTCGCCACGAGACGCGGCGAGCTCTTCGAGACGGAACAGCACGTCGGCACTGCAGAGCGCCTGCAGCGGAGCGACGTTATAGAGCCGCCGAAAACGAGCGAACGCTGCTTCGAATGCAGCCTCGTCGAATCGAGGTTCAAGGCGTACTTCGCAACGAACGCGTTCCAGGTGCCCGACTCCTTCTAAACGAATCGTGGGCTCGCTCATGCCCGCTCACATTCTCGACGGCCGTGCCCTTGCAGCCGAGATGCGCGCCGATTTAACGGCACGCGCCGCGGCATTACGCGCTCGCGGCATTCAGCCGCGGTTGACCATCGTATTTGTCGGCGAGAACGAGTCGAGCGTTGCCTACGTTCGCAACCTCGTTCGCAGCGGCGAACGGTGCGGCGTCGAGGTCTGCGTCGAACGACTCCCCGAAACGAGTGATACGGCAGCTGTCCGAAAGAGCCTGGAACGCCTCGGCCCCGATCCGAGCGTTCACGGCGTTATGCTGCAGCAACCGCTGCCGATATCGCTCTCGATTCGCCAGATCGCCGATGCGATTCCGCCCGAAAAAGATGTCGATGGAGCGCACCCTACCAACCAGGGGCACCTCGCCTTCGGGAGCGGCACGCGCTTCGTTCCGGCTACCCCGGCCGCCGTCATGCGGCTCCTCGAGCGCAGCCCCCATTGGCCGCCGCTCGGACGGCGCACCGTTGTTATCGGGCGTTCGATCGTCGTCGGGCTCCCGGTCGCGTTGCTGCTGCTCGCCGCCGATGCGACCGTCACCGTTCTGCATAAGGAGTCCGCGAGTCTCCAACCTTACCTTTCGCTCGCGGAGATCGTCGTCGTGGCCACCGGAGTTCCCGGGCTCATCGGCGGTGGCGATATCGCGCCGGGAGCGACGGTTATCGATGTCGGAACGACCGTCGTCGACGGCGTCCTGCGCGGAGACGTCGATTACGATAGCGCGCTTGAAGTCGCGGGGGCCATCACGCCGGTTCCCGGCGGCGTCGGCCCGGTCACGAACATGACCCTTCTGCACAACGTCATCGAGGCTGCGGAATCCGCCGGTTAATTCAAACTGAAGTAGGTACCCAGCAACGGATCGGGCGCGGTACGGTGCAAAATATCTTCGCCGCGCGCGCGACGTAATTCGATCTCTGCGCGACGGCGCTCCACGACGCGGCGCAGCTGCGGCAGCAACCGTTCTAGCACGTCGATCTCGGCGCGCAAGCGAATCTCGGTCTCCGTTAATTCGAGGAGCCGCTGTTTGATACTCTCCGAAATACGCAACGCATCGGCGACGAAGAACGAAAGCGCGGCCGGATCTTCGGGGCTATCGGCCTCCAGTTCGGTTCCGGAATACTCGACGATGAGCGCGAGATACTCTTCGAATGCCGTTTTCAGACGCTCGGCAAGTTCGTCGAGCGCACGCGACGGCGGAGCTTCTTCCAGAATCTCCGCTCTCACCAAAAGGTAGGGTTCTCGCGCAAGCACCTCGAGAATGCGGAAGCGTTCGGTGCCGATTGTTTGGATGAAATAGCGGCCGAGCGGTAATTGATGCGCGGTCGAAATTTCCGCTATCGTACCGACGTCATGCGGCGTCACCTCGGGATCCCCCGCTTCCGCACCGTCGGCGATAAGCGCGACCCCAAAACCTTCGCCGGTCGCAAGACACTCGGCGATCATCTGCCGATAGCGCGGCTCGAAAATATGAAGGTTGAGCGCTGCTCCCGGGAAGAGCACCGCATGAAGCGGGAAGAGGCGAAGCCTCGCAATCATGGGTTGCTAGGCGTTCGCCCCCGACGGCGCACTGCCTCCCCCCTCGATGCCGGCGAGGCGGGCCGATTCACGGTAAAGCGCGAAACGTTATGGGGTGGCTGATGCGATAACCTACCTCGAAAGCGTACACCCTCCGATCCATTCGCTCTTGTTGGAGCTCGAACAACATGCGCGCAAGGACGGCGTCCCGCTGGTCTCGCGCGATACGGGGCGCTTGCTTTCGACGCTCGTTCATGCGATGCAAGCCAACCGTATTTTAGAGATTGGAACCGGGTATGGCTACGCGACGCTGTGGATGGCCTTCGCCCAGCCGCCGATGGGCAAGATCTGGACGCTCGATACCGACGTGACCCGGACCGAGATCGCGCTATCGTATTTTCAGCGCTCCGGCGAAGGCGATTATATAACGCTCTTCAACCAGAGCGCGCTCGAGTTGCTGCCGAATTTCGGCCATCGAAACCTCGACATCGTCTTTCTCGACGCGCGCAAATCGGAGTATATCGAATATCTCGATCTCGTGGTACCGATGCTCAAGCGTTCGGGGCTGATCGTGGTAGACGATTGCCTGCTCGGCAACGTCGCCGAGACTCCGTCGAAGAAGGATAGTGAGGACGAGCGCGCGATTCGCGCCTTCAACGAACGCTTTCTTAGCCATCCCGATCTCGACGCAACGATTCTTGCACTCGGCAACGGCATCGGCATCGGGGCTCGCATTCGGTGAGTCGCGGCGAGCCCGCGCTCGCAGAGGCAACGCGCGCAGCACTGCGATTTGTCCCGACGGCGGTCGCGGTCGTTACGGCGGTTCGTGAAGGCGAAGCACGCGGAATTACGATTAGCGCGTTTACCAGCGTCTCGCTCGAACCGCCGACGCTCTCGATCTGCATCAATCGTCAAGCGCGCAGCTATCTCTACATCGCACATTCACGTCGTTTCGCGCTTAACGTCCTGGCCGCCGACCAACGCGAAATCGCCGCACGCTTTTCGGGGAAACGGCACGAACGGCAATTCGAAGGCTTAGCAACCGTCGCCGGGCTCGGCGATATTCCGCTCGTCTCGGGCGCCGTCGCGCATTTCGAGTGCGTGGTCGCTGCGGAGCACGAGGTTGGCTCGCACTCCATCTTCATCGCCGAGATCGAACGGGCCTCACATCACCCCGGAGAACCACTCGGGTATTTCGACGGCGCATTCCGCACCTTCTCACTAGAGCGCGTTCCGTGATTATCGAAAGCTTCCCCGTCGGTGCGCTCTCCTGCAACGCCACGATCCTCGGCGATGAAATAAGCGGCGATGCAATCGTCATCGATGGCGGAGACGGCCGCGACGAAGTGCTCAAACGCCTCGCCGCACGCGGCCTGCGCGCACGCTATCTCGTCCACACGCACGCCCACTTCGATCATATCGCCGACGTCGGCGGCCTGCGCGCGCGGACGGGCGCACGAGCGTTGCTCCACCCCGCCGATCTACCGATCTATCGCGCCCAACCGGCGTTGGTACGTGCATTCGGTTTTTCGATGCCCGAGCCGGTCGAACTCGACGGCGATCTCCTCGACGGGGATAACCTCCGCGTCGGATCGCTTGCGCTCCACGTGTTGCACACGCCGGGGCATACGCCCGGCAGCGTAAGCTTTGCCGTCGAGGAGGGCGGCGCAAGCACGATTTTCAGCGGTGACACCCTCTTCGCCGGAGCGATCGGGCGTTGGGACCTCGGCGGAACATCGATGGAGGATATCGTTGACTCGATCGAGCGCAAACTCCTCACCTTCGACGACGGCGCGCTCGTCGTTCCCGGGCACGGTCCGAGCACGACGATCGGGAAAGAGCGTCGCACGAATCCGTTTTTAGGGCGGTAAAAGCGGCGCCTCGATACGCTGCCTTCGGCAGCTACTCGGCGTTACAGCACGCGCACGCGAACGTGCGCGCGAACGTGCGGCTGCGATGCCCC
>DAHUYY010000117.1 GCA_027306845.1 Vulcanimicrobiota bacterium
CGGCACTGCTGAAAAACATTACCTACGGTTTCTATAAATCGGGACACATGATCTACCTCGCTCCGCGAGCGCTCGCCCGTTATCACGCCGATCTCGAGCGTTGGTATGCCGCAACCCTGGGAGGGCGCTAACCATGAAAGACGGTACCACGAACGTGCTCCGCGCCGCCGCGGCGATCGCTCTTCGTCTCCCCGGCGCGATCGCCGCTTCACCCGCAAAACCGGCCGTGACCCCGGCATGGACGCGGGTGCCCGATGCGGTCACCCGGCACAGCATGTTGCTCGACGGTAAGCGCTTATCTTATACGGCGCGCGCGGGAACGATCGTGCTACGAGGCGCCGGGCGCAAGCCGTTGGCGACGATGTTCTATACCGCCTACACCAAGAACGGTGAAAACCCGAACCATCGCGCGATAACTTTTCTCTATAACGGCGGACCGGGCAGTTCGACGATCTGGCTGCGAATGGGCTCGTGGGGCCCGATTCGCGCCGCCATCGCCGCAAACGGCGGCATAACGGCGCCGCCCCCCTATCACCTCGTCAGCAACCCCGATACCCTTCTCGATACCACCGATCTCGTCTTCGTCGACATGCCGGCGAGCGGCTACGGCCGCATCTGGCCCGGCGCCGACGCAAAGAAGGTCTTCGGTTCCGACAACGACGTGAGAATGTTCGCGCAATTCATCGAGCGTTATTTAACCGAGTTCGACCGCTGGAACTCGCCTCGTTTCCTGTATGGGGAATCCTACGGCACTCCCCGGACCGCAATGCTTGTGAACTATCTACAAAATCATGCCGTCTCAATCGATGGCATCGTCTTGCAGTCGTCGATTTTGAACTATAATCTCGCCGCAACCGATATTTACGGTGGAGCAGATACCGACGACTGGCAGTATGTTTTTGATTTTGCCACCGAGGCGGCAACGGCATGGTATTACCACGCCGTACCCGGAGCGAACCCCAACCTCAATGCCTACATGCAGCAGGTAAAACGCTTCGCCATGGGCCCCTACCGCGAGGCACTCAATCGCGGTGCGACGCTCGCGCCTGCCGCCTACGCGTCGATGGTTGGCGAACTCTCCCACTATTTGGCGATCCCGGAATCCTATATCCGCCACTCGAACCTTCGCATCCCGGCGCAACGGTATATCGCGGAATTTCGCCGCTCGCGAGGCAAGACCGAGGGCATCTACGACTCGCGCTATCAACTCTATACGCTCGATCGAGCCGAGATGCAGCCAAGCCTCGAAGCGAGCGACGCATCGATCGATTCCGCCTTCTACTCGCTCTCGAACGTCTACCTTCGCAACGATCTCCACTATCGCACGCCGTTGCGCTATCGGATGGGTGCGTACTCCGCCATTCAAAAGAGCGGACCCTGGAATTTTATGCACGACGGGTGGCTGCCCCTGAACACCGCTCCGGATCTCGCGCAAGCGATGACCTACAATCCCCATCTGCGCGTATTTTCGGCAAATGGATACTTCGACTCGGTTACCCCCTGGCTTGCCACGCTCTATACGCTCGAGCACCTACAACTCGCGCCCGCGCTCCAACGACACATAACGTATGGGTTTTATCCGTCGGGGCACATGATCTATCTCAACGTGGTCGCGCTCGGTGATTTTCACGCACAGCTCGAACGTTGGTACCGGCGCATTCTCGCCCGCCGACGCTAGCCCACTGCAGCCGCGACCGATACCGCACACGCCTTGAAGCCGGGCTCCTGCGAAATCGGGTCGCGCACGTCGAGGGTCACCTCGTTCACGAGACTTCCCGGGTAGCCCCAGAGCGTGAACAACACCCCCTGTGGAACCTCGTCGGTAATACGCGCAACGAGATCGATCGTGCCTCGTCGCGATACGACGCGAACGAGCTCGCCGTCGCGAACGGCGGAGCGTCGCGCATCGGCGGGATTGATTGAAAGCGTATTTCGCGGCGACCGCGCAACGAGTTGCGGAATGCGTGCAAACGTATAACCGCTCTGCCAAAGGTCATTCTCTCGACCGGTAACTAACGTCAAAGGATAATCGGCATCGGGCCTTTCGGGCTGAGGGAGGTAATCGAGCGCCCAAATCTGTGCGCGGCCATCCGGCGTCGGAAACTTCCCGTCACTATAGAGTCGCTCGGTTCCCACGGAGTCCACGGTCGGTACCGGGATTTGAAAACCGTTGGAGCCCGCTGCACGAAGTCGGCTATAGCTGAGCCCTGCAAACGGCGAACCGACCTTGAGTTCATCGAAGATCTCTTCCGAGGAGGCCCATGAGAACTTGCTCGGCTCGCTCAGACGCTTCCCAAGTTCGGCCGGTACGTACCAATCCGGCTTGCTCTCCCCCGGTGCCGGTGCAAATGCATCGTAGAACCGCGCGCGACGCTCCGTGTTCGTGGACACGTAGGAACTCTCTCCCCAAGACGCAGCGGGGAAGATGACGCTCGCGAGTTCGGTCGTTTCATTCGGATAGATATCGGTAACCACTAAAAACTCCAGGTTATCGCGAAATATTTTCCGCGTTCTTCCGGCATTCGGTAAGGTTACTAAGGGTTGAACGCTCGCACAGAGAAGCGCTTTTTGCGTCCCGGCTTCGATCGCGTCGAGCTGTTCGAAGATCGTTCTGTTTGGGATCGTAACGTGAGCGAGCGCTCCTGCAACGAGCGGGGGATTAACGATCGACCCTTGATGCCCCCCAAGCGGCGAATACGAACCGCCGACCCGTCCGATGTTGCCGGTCAGCAACGCGAGGTTGATGAGCGAGCAGATCATATCGGTGCCGTGTGCCTGGTGCTCTAATCCCTTTCCCGAGAGGAAGAGCGTGCGCTTCGAGCTCCCGATCTCCCTTGCCACCGCTCGAATCGTCGCCGCCGGTACACCGACGATGCGGCTTACGATCTCCGGTGAATAACGCTCCAGCACGAGGTTACGATACTCCGCCAACCCATTGGTATGGAGTGCGACGAAGTTCTCATCGTAGAGACGCTCTTGCAAAAGCACGTTTCCGACGGCGTTATAGAACGCAACGTCACTTCCCGGGCGAATGCGAACGAAGTGGCCGAACTTCGCAGCTTCGCGTGCGGCCTCGGTCTCGCGAACGTCGACGACGATCAGTTTCGCGCCGTTCTGCGCTCGCGCGACGATACGATCGTAGATAACCGAAAGCGTTGCTGAGGCATTCGCACCTGCGAGAACGATGGTATCGGCGGCCTCAATATCCGCTAGCGCCCATGGGTGCGATGCGTTGCCCAACGAACGCGAGAGCCCGGCCGATCCGGTAGCCGCGCAGAGGCGACCGTTGAGATCGTAATTGGTTATTTTCAGCGCCGCGGCCAGCTTCATATACGCATAGGCATTTTCACCGCCGAACCAATCGGCGTGATAGATCCCGATGCTCGATGGGCCGAATCGCTCCAAGTACGCTTTCAGTTTTTCGCCGACGTGGTCGAGAGCACTCCGCCACGTCGACCGCACCATCCGCGCACCGACCCGCACGAGCGGATAGCGAAGCCTATCGCGCGTGGGCCCGTTCTTGCGATAGAGCGTCTCGGAGAGAAAGCCGCCGCGCACGGAGTAATCGCCTGCGTTGACTGGGCAATCTGCGTCGGGGACCAACTGAACGTAGCGACCATCGGCAAGGCGGACGATCGGCAGGTCGGGAACGCTGGAATCGAAGGCTCGCGCCGTGAGCACGCGATAACCGCAGCCGACGTTGCAGAATCGGCAACTTGTGGAGCTAGAACGTAGATCGACAACGCCGGGAGCGGCAAATAATCGATCGAGAATCTCCGTGCGCTTCATCGTTCGTTCCCCGTTCCGTAGATCGTTTGATTCTCTTCGAGACTTTCGGGGCGACCGAAGACCGGCGCAGAGAGGCCGACGGCATAGAGCACATCATCGTGGGAGCTCCGAACCGCGATCTCGGGAAGCGAGCGCGGAGCGGGGCCACGTTCGACCTCACCGGAACGAGTTGCGTCGAAAACGCTGCCATGGCAGGGGCACGTAAAGCTCTCCGTTTCGCGTGCGTAGGCAACCTCACAGCCCATGTGCGTGCAGACAAGGCTATAGGCGACGACATCACCGTTGCCGAGCAGCACCGCTCGCGCCGGCGAATTTGCGTCTGGATACGTAAAGGCGATCTCGCCGCGCGCTTTCAGTTCTTCAAGCGTGCCGATTCTGTGCCAAGGCTCCGCCGACGGGGCCGCCTCGGCGGCGTCAAGTGAAAGAGCGTCGGCCGCAAGACCGCCGGCTATCGCCGTTGCGATCGTCGCGATCGACGCACGCCTGGTCATACTCATTACTTCGCTCTCCTTCGTCCGTCAGAGCGTAACGCTCGTCGATGAAGCGAGGGAGAAGGTCTCGTGAACGAGCGCGCTAGCGCTTGTCGAATGCTTCCTGCGCCGAGCGGACCTGCGGCATATGGCGCTCCGCCCAGCGTGCGAGCGCACTGAGCGGTTCGTCGAGCGTGCGTCCGAGCGGCGTCAGCGTATATTCGACGCGCGGCGGAATCTCGGGATAGAGCGTTCTGGTTACGAGACCGTCGCGCTCGAGGTCGCGCAGCGTTTGGGTCAGCATCTTCTGCGAGATTCCCGTGACCGAGCGTCGCAGCTCGCCGAAGCGAACGGCTCCCTCGGCGCGGCCGAGGATGCCGATGATCAACGTCGTCCACTTATCGGCGATCCGATCGAGCAGCTCGCGCACGGGGCAGTTGCCTGAGAATGCATCGGGTTCGTTCATAGTTTCCATTTGGTTCCTATATACCATTTCGGTGCCTTATTGATTTTAGGTGCTTGGTATGTGATAGTAACTATACCACAAAAGGAGATTTAAATGAACAGCACCCTGCAAAAATATGCGATCGATCCCAGCCATACATCGGTCGAGTTCCTCGTCCGCCATATGATGCTCGCGAAGGTCCGCGGCCGCTTCACCGGCGTTACCGGCGCGTTCGCCGTCCCTCAGGATGGGACGCTGCCGACCGAGATCGAGGCGCATATCGATACGACGAGTATCGACACCCGCGAAGAGCAACGCGACACGCACCTCAAGTCCGCCGACTTTCTCGATGCGGCGACCTTTCCCACGATCGATTTCGTCAGCACGAAGGCCGACGGATCGGACGAACGCTTCACCCTGAACGGCAACCTCACCATCCACGGCGTCACTCGGCCGGTAGCGCTCGACGTTACCTTCGAGGGGCGTGCGACCGACCCGTGGGGAAACCAGCGCATCGGTTTCATCGCGCATACCACGATTAGCCGGAAAGATTTCGGATTGACGTGGAATCAGGCGCTCGAGACCGGCGGCGTTCTCGTCGGCGACGACGTGCGCATCGAACTCAACGTTGAGGGGATTCTGCAGGCTTCGTAATCATGCAACCGACGCTCTATATCCCCCACGGCGGAGGCCCATGCTTCTTTATGGAGTGGCCTGGGGAGCCTTGGAAAAACATGGAAGCGTACCTCCGTGCGCTTCCGTCGACGCTGCGCGAGCAACCGCGCGCGATTCTCGTCATCTCGGCTCACTGGGAACGCGCCCTTCCGACGGTCACGGCGAACCCGCAACCCCACCTCATCTACGACTACAGCGGTTTCCCGGCGCATACGTACCAGCTTCGTTACGATGCTCCCGGCTCGCCGGAGCTCGCGCAGCGCGTTCGCGATCTGCTCGCCGCCGCCGGAATCGCGTCGGCGAGTGACGATCGGCGCGGCCTCGATCACGGCGTCTTCGTTCCCTTGAAGGTGATCTACCCCGAGGCACGGATTCCCGTCGTCGCGCTCTCGCTCCAACACGGCTACGATCCGCAGCGCCACCTTGCAATCGGAGCGGCACTCGCGCCGCTGCGCGAGGAGGGCGTGCTCGTCATCGGCAGCGGAATGAGTTACCACAATTTACGCCGCATCTTCGACGGCACCGACGATGGCGCCGCGCAGTTCGACGAGTGGCTCAATGAAACGGCGCTCGCGCCGGCGCCGCTGCGAGCGGAACGTCTGATCGCCTGGAGCCAAGCACCGCACGCGCGCGAGGCACACCCACAAGAGGATCATCTCGCACCGCTCTTCGTCGTCGCCGGGGCCGCCGAACGCGCTGCCGTACGCGATTATCATGATGTCGTCTACGGGAAGACGCTCTCAGCCTTCCGATTCAGCTAGCTTCGTTTCGAGTTTGTAAACTTTCTTAAAAAT
>DAHUYY010000118.1 GCA_027306845.1 Vulcanimicrobiota bacterium
GGCGAGAATCGCGACCAGCGGCAGGACGAGCCGTCCGACGGGGAAGGGTTTACGACGCTGGCGTGTGACGATCACCGTAGGCCTCCAATCTCTGCATCGAACGCCGTACGACGATCGTCGTGACGCGCGTTGCCGTCATCGAGCTCGTTTTGCTCGCGACGCATCTCGCCGACGCGAAACGCATCCAGCGCATGCTCTTTGAGGGTTTCCACAACTTTCCTTCGCTTCATCGCTTCGTGGAGGGAATACATCGCGGCGTCGAGTTCGCTTTTTCGTCGATCGAGGTCCCGCTTCGCGGCATCCATCGCGCGATCGAGAAAGCTGATATGACCGTAGAGCAATACGAGCTCGTCGGTTTTGAGGCGCGCGTGCTCCTCGCGGAGCATCCGTGAATGTTCGGCGAACTCCGCATCGAGCCGTCGGAACTCGGCGCGCGCGGCATCGTGGGCGCGTTGTGCGAGCGCGACGAGGCCCTGCTCGCGCTCGACGGCGCGTTTGCGTTGGACGAGGACGGGGTCGAGACGGAAGCGGAAGGTAGCCACCCTCTATACCACGCTCATCAACGACGCAAGCGTCGCACCGTAATCGGAGTGCTCGTACATTCCTTGGCGAAGGAAGTGCCGAATCGACTCTACTTTGGCGAGCGCGAGATCGATGCGCGGATTGCTTCCGGCGACGTAGGCCCCAATATTTATGAGATCCTCGGCCTCGCGATAGGTGGCCATTAACTCGCGTATCGCCGAGCAAGCCGCGAGGTGATTTTCGTCGGCGACATCGGGCATCACCCGGCTGATGCTCTCGAGCACGTCGACCGCCGGGTAATGGTTCGCCGAGGCGAGCTTCCGCGAGAGGACGATATGCCCGTCGAGGATCGAACGGACGGCGTCGCTGATAGGTTCGTTAATGTAGTCGCCGTCGACGAGCAACTAGAAGAGCCCGGTGAGACTGCCGCGGCTTGAGGTCCCCGCGCGCTCCAGCAATTTCGGTAAGGTCGCAAAGACCGACGGGGTATAGCCCCGCGTCGTCGTCGGCTCGCCGATGGCAAGGCCGACCTCCCGCTGGGCCATCGCAAAACGCGTGACCGAGTCCATCATAAACATTACGTCGAGCCCGAGATCGCGAAAATATTCGGCGACCGTCATCGCGACGAAGGCGGCTTTTATGCGCACGAGCGCAGGCTGGTCGCTCGTCGAAACGATGACGACGCTGCGCCGCAAGCCCTCGTCGCCGAGATCGCGTTCGAGGAAATCGCGCACCTCTTTCCCGCGTTCGCCGACGAGCGCGATAACGTTGACGTCGGCCGCGGTGTTGCGCGCAATCATTCCTAGGATCGTCGACTTTCCAACTCCGGAGCCGGCAAAGACGCCGACACGTTGCCCTTTTCCGCAGGTCAGCAAACCATCGATCGCACGAATTCCCAGCGGCAGCGCCTCCGATATGCGACGTCGCTGCATCGCTGCCGGCGGATTTGCCGTCACCGGCGCAAGTTTCAACGAATCGATCGGCCCCTTCCCATCGATCGGGTTTCCAAGCCCGTCGAGGACGCGCCCGAGGAGATCGTCCCCGACGCGAATCTGCAACGGCTTCCCGCACGCGGCGACGTCGCTGCCCGCGCCGATGCCGGCGAGATCGCCCAACGGCATAATCAACACCCGGTTATCGCGAAAACCGACGACTTCGGCGAGCACCGGATCGGCATTGCGGCGGTAGCGAATCCAGCAGGTCTCCCCGACCGCCATCGCCGGACCGTTGCTTTCGATGACCACCCCGATTACTTGCGAAACGCGCCCGCTTTGGCGCATGCAGTCGACGTCGTGGATGGCATCGAGATATCGGTCGGCTCGGAACGCGAGCGCTTCCATACGCTAACTCGCCGTCGCCGTTATTTCAGGTAAATCGTCGGCAGGAACGAGCGCTCCGCGAACTTCGCGCAGTTGCGTGGTGATTTTCGCATCGATCGTTCCCGAATCGCTCTCTAACATCGCTCCGCCGCGATCGATGCGTTGATCTTCGATAAGTCGGAGATGTTCGAAATCGCCTGCGGCGAGTAAGCGCTCGCGGTAGACGCGCATGACCTCCATATCTTCGGGGTTGACGCGAATCGTAATGTCGTTGCGCCCCAACGCGCGCGTGAGCGCGGCGCGCACGGTCTCGACGACAAACTGGTCGTTCTGCGCGATTTCATGGTGAACGATCCGTTCCGAAGCCCCCAATGCAAGGCGCACCAGTTCGGGCTCGGCGCTCCGTAAGAACCGGTCTCGATCTTCACGTACGGCCTCGATCAGGGCATGCAACAGGGTCAGTAATTCGTTGATCTCGGCATCGACGCGAGCGATCCCCTCCTGACGCCCCGCCTCACGGCCCTCGCTTCGCGCCGCCTCGGCTATCGCTTCGCGTTCTTCACGAGCCTGCTCGAGGAGGGAACTCGCCGTACGAAACGCTCCCTCCAAAATCTCACGCGCGCTCCCTTTCGCGCGCTCCAACGCAGCACTTGCCTCCGCGCGAAGCGCCTCCCAGTCGATAACCTCGACGCGAGCTTCCTGCGCCTCGGCGGAAAGGCGATCTTCTTCCTCGTCGGTCGCGCCGTCGGCTTCGAGCTCGCCGTGTAGCTGCGGCGCCTCCGGGTGCAGCCGATCCTCCGGCATGCCGACTGCATAGGCCCTCTCGACCATGCGAGCCCCGCGTACGATTTTCCCCATCGAAAGACTTCGCCGGCTCCGTTAAACCAGTCGTTCGTCTTTCGCACCGCGAGCGATGACGATTTGGCCATTCTCCTCGAGCGTGCGAATGACGTCGACGATCTGTTGCTGCGCTTTTCCGACTTCGCGCATGCGCGTTGGCCCCAGCACCTCGATCTCTTCTTTGAGCATCTGCCCGGCCCGCGTCGACATATTTTTGTAGACACGCGCCAGGAGGTCGTCGTTTGCGACTTTGAGGGCGAGTGCAAGCTCTTTCCCATCGACTTCCTTGAGGATACGCTGAATCGACCGATCGTCGAGATTGATGATATCCTCGAAGACGAAGAGCAGGTTCTTGACTTCTTGCGCCAGCTCCGGATCGCGTTTCGTCAGCCCATCGAGGATGTTTTTCTCGGTCTCGCGGTCGACGAAATTCATGACCGATGCCAACGATGCGACGCCGCCGGCCTTCGAGAAGTCGGCGCCGCTGATGAGGAGCCGTCGGCCAAGCAATTCGTCGAGCTGCTCGAGCACTTCGGGAGCGGTCTTCTGCAAAATAGCGATTCGCATCGCGACATCGGCCTGTAACTCCGGCGTCAACGCCGAGATCACCGCCCCTGCCTGTTCGGGTTGCATGTAGACGAGAATCAGCGCGATCGTCTGCGGATGTTCGTCTTGAATGAACTGCAATAATTGCGCCGGCTCGGTGTTCTTGATGAGTTCGAGCGGGTTCCCGTGTTTGAGCGCCGCGAAGAGGCGGCTGGTCATGTCGTCGGCCTGCCCCGCACCGAAGGAGCGCTCGAGAATCTCCTTCGCGTATTCGATACCGCCCTCGTTGATATACTTGAGAGCGATCGCGCGCTGGTAGGCTTCCTGAATGACGGCGTCGCGCTTCTCCAGCGAGACGGTCGGAATCTTTGCGATCTCGAGGACGATGCGCTCGACTTCGTCTTGGCGCAGAAACTTAAAGATCGTCGCCGAGAGCTCGAGCCCCAGGGTGATCAAGAGAATTGCGGCCTTCTCCGGGCCGGAGATCTCCAGCGACTCGCTATCGCCGAACGGCATCGGCGTCTCGGGGAGACCCGTGTTGGAGAGATTGACGATCGGTGAATCCATTTCGCTTCTCGCCCGCTACTCGGCAAGCCAGAGCTTGACGAGTTTGCCGATGCTGTCGGGGCTCTCTTGCGCCACGGTCGTGACATACTCGATCATCTGTTCTCTCGTCATATCGGCAGTGGATCGCATCGGCGCGCTGAGGCCGGGTGCGCCCTCGAGGAGCGGGTGCTCTTCGAAGGGCGGCAACTCATCGGTAAGGCTGGAATCGAAGGACGGTAGATCGGTGCTCGGGACGAACGTCGATTCACGCGCGCGCGTCGCCATGAATCCGATCAGGCCGAGGAGCCCGAGCCCGCCGATTGCAAGCAATACCCAGAGCGGAATGCCCAAAACCGTAGTCACGCCGCTGGGAACGCTCCGCTGTGCGAGCGCCGGATTGAACGGAATCGCCTCGACGCTCACTTGATCGCCGGCAGCGAGATCGAGCCCCGCCGCGGCGATGACGACGTTCCGAATCTGCGTGACGTTCGCCGGCGTGAGCACGTAGGGCGCCGCCGCTACGGCGACCCCGGTCGCAGAGGTCGAACGCTGCGGGGTGGAATTGACGAGGACCGCGACGCTGGTCTGCAACACTTTCCCCGGCGCATCGATATGCTTGATATTCTGCACCGAGACGTCGTAATTCGTCGTGTTCTTCGATTTATTGTAACGGCCGTTCGTCGTCGCATTCTGTAGCGCCTGATAGGTGCCGATGTTGCTCGTCGTTCCCGGAACGCCGACCGCCGCTCGCTGAGCGGGCTGGGTGCCGTTATAGGATTCGCGGGAGCTCTGTTGCGAGAGCACGGTGCCGGCCGGGGCGTAGACCTTCCCGTCCGAGGTGTTGACATCGAAGGACATCTTCGTTGAGACGCGCGCGACTGCACGCCCTTTGCCCAACGTGCTGTCGAGCATCGACTGAATGCTTTGCTGCAAGCTCGATTCGTAGCGCTCCTTCGCAACGAGTTGCTCCTGCGTCAGTTGCAACGCATTATCTTGCGCCGACGCACCGCCCGCGGCGACCGGCGTCGGGAGCAGAATCTGGCCATCTTGGTTCACGATGGTGACATTGACGGGCTTGAGCCCTTCGACGGAGCGTGAAACGAGCATCGTAATCCCCTGCACCTGCGATCCGTCGAG
This sequence comes from Vulcanimicrobiota bacterium, assembly GCA_027306845.1. Lineage (GTDB taxonomy): Bacteria > Vulcanimicrobiota > Vulcanimicrobiia > Vulcanimicrobiales > Vulcanimicrobiaceae > JABEUX01. Next base: position 4,911 of record DAHUYY010000118.1, read on the forward strand.
CCCTTGACCGGGGCGCAACTTGATAGCAACCGAGGCCGTGGTCGGCTCCTGCGAATCGCTATAGAGGGTATGATCGGGGGTCACGATGCTGACGCGCGACGCCTCGACCGGTGTGAGTCCGTCGATCGTTCGCTCGAGCTCGCCTTCGATCGCACGCGTCTTATCGATTCGTTCTTGAAACTGCGTCATGCCGAAGTTCGTACGATCGAAAATTTCGTATCCCACGCCGGCGCCCTTGATCAAACCGGAGCCGGCGATCGCGATTCGCTCCGCACTGACATCCGCCGACGGCACCGATATCGTCTTGCCGTCGAGCGAAATATGATACGGAACTTTATCGGCTTTGAGATGGCCGAGCACTGCATTCGCATCGCTCGTCGAGAGATTTGAAAAGAGCGTCGAGTAGGAGGGACCGCGCCCGAAAACGAGCGCTCCGAAAGCGACGAGCGCGAGAATCACCGCAACCGCTCCGCCGGTGACGAGCGCGCGGCCTTGTCTGCTCTGTCCTGCCCAGAAATTCAGGATTCGCGCTTGCAGGGTCGCGAGTATCGCCCGCAGTTGCTCCACGACGTGTCCTCTTTACTCTACGGTCAGGCAGCCGACCCTGGCTGTGCTCGCTCCACATCCCTGTTGGAGCGTCCCCATTCGCATTCCGAGGTCCGCGTATAGGTCATTAGGTACGTCTATTATCCGCACTCTCCACAGGCCCTTCGTCGTTCTGCGTCAATTTTAAGAGAAATCGAGCTCCATCAAGAGTCCGTCAAGCTCTGATTAACGCTTCTCGCTCGGGGCCGACCGAGAAAAGCTCGATCGGCAATTCGACGAGCGATTCGAGCCGGGCGATGTAGCGACGAGCGGCCGGCGGCAACTCGGCGGCTCGGCGCGCCCCGCGGATATCCTCGGCCCAGCCGTCGAGATACTCCACCTCGACGCTGAAATCGGGATGTGCCGCCTCCGAGAGCGTCGCCGCGCGAGCGCCGAGGCGGTAACCCGTCACGATGCCGAGACGCTCGAATCCTGAGAGCACATCGAGTTTTGTCAACGCAACGGCATGCGCTCCGTTGAGTGCGGCGGCATAGCGAGCGGCGACGGCATCAAACCACCCGCAGCGCCGCGGTCGCCCGGTAACGGTTCCGAATTCGCGCCCTGCTTCCCGGAGCCGGTCGCCATCTGCATCGAGCAATTCCGAAGGGAACGGGCCGGATCCGACGCGCGTCG
>DAHUYY010000119.1 GCA_027306845.1 Vulcanimicrobiota bacterium
AATGTATTTGTCGAGGCTGTCGAGCAGGTCCCAGATACACTTGGCGGCCTTCTCGTCTTTCCCGCGACCTTCAAGCGCCGCCTTGGCGTTGCCGCGGATGATGGGCACTTCGTCGCCCGGAAAACCGTACTTGGTCAGCAGGTCGCGGACTTCCATCTCGACCAGCTCCAGCAGCTCTTCGTCGTCGACCATGTCGCACTTGTTGAGGAACACGACGATGCGCGGCACGCCGACCTGACGCATGAGCAGAATGTGCTCGCGGGTCTGCGGCATCGGGCCGTCGGTCGCCGAAACGACGAGGATCGCTCCGTCCATCTGCGCGGCGCCGGTGATCATGTTCTTGATGTAGTCGGCGTGTCCGGGGCAGTCAACGTGGGCGTAGTGACGCTTCACGGTCTCGTACTCTTGGTGCGAGATCGCGATCGTAATACCGCGTTCTTTTTCTTCGGGAGCGTTATCGATCTCGTCGACGCCGCGCTTCTGCGCGAGCCCTTCGCTTGCCAGACAGTTCGTGATCGCTGCCGTGAGCGTGGTCTTGCCGTGGTCGACGTGACCGGTGGTGCCGATGTTAACGTGCGGCTTGGTACGCTCGAACTTTGCTTTAGCCATGGTGTTTTTGCGTTGTCCTCTTTCGGTGTTACCTGGTGATTGAACGCCTCGAGCTTATGCCGCCGAGGTCTTCTTGCCGGCCGCCTTCGCGACGATCTCTTCTTCGACCGACTTGGGCGCCTTTTCGTAGTGAGAAAATTCCATCGTGTACGTCGCGCGACCCTGCGTTGCCGAACGCATATCGGTCGCGTAACCGAACATTTCGGAGAGCGGTACGTTGGCCAAAATGACCTGCGCACCACCGGCGACTTCCTCGGTCGCCTGGATCATGCCGCGCCGACGATTCAGGTCGCCGGTGATCGCACCCATATAATCCTTGGGCGTGGTCACTTCAACCTTCATGATCGGCTCGAGCAGAATCGGGCCTGCGGCTCGATTCGCCTCTTTCCAACCCATCGAAGCGGCGATTTTGAACGCCATTTCCGACGAGTCGACATCGTGATAGGAGCCGTCGAACGCCGTCGCCTTGAAATCGAGAACCGGATAACCGGCGAGGACGCCGCTCTGGGCGGACTCTTCGATTCCTTGCATGACGGCCTTCTGGTACTCTTTGGGAACGGTACCGCCGACGATCTTCCATTCGAACTGGAAGCCGCTTCCCGGCTCCAGCGGCTCGACGCGGAGCCAGATGTCGCCGTACTGGCCCTTACCACCGGACTGTCGAACGAATTTCCCTTGTTTCTCGACCGTCTTGGTAATAGCTTCTTTGTAGGCGACTTGCGGCTTGCCGACGTTCGCCTCCACCTTAAATTCGCGGCGCAAACGATCGACGATGATTTCGAGATGCAACTCGCCCATACCGCCGATGATCGTTTGCTGCGTCTCCTCATCGGTTCGCATGCGGAACGTCGGGTCTTCCTGCGCTAGGCGCGCGAGACCCTTGCCGAGTTGATCTTGGTCGCCCTTCGTCTTCGGCTCGATCGCCTGGAAGATGACCGGCTCGGGGAAGGTGATCGACTCAAGAATAATCGGCGTCTTTTCGTCGCAGAGCGTATCGCCGGTGCGCGTATCGGTCAGGCCGACCGCCGCTGCGATGTCGCCCGCGCCGATCGAATCGATATCTTCGCGATGGTTCGCGTGCATGCGCAAGATACGCCCGATGCGCTCTTTCTTGCCCGAACGCGCGTTATAGACGTACGAACCCTTATTGAGAATTCCCGAGTAGACGCGGAAGTAGGTCAGGTTCCCGTACGGATCGGTGGCGATTTTGAACGCCAGCGCCGAGAAGGGTTCTGCGTCGTCGGGTTTGCGAATAATCTCAACCGACTCGTCTTTCGGATCTTTTCCGACGATCGCTTTGGCATCTAACGGCGACGGCAGATAATCCACGACCGCGTCGAGCAACGGCTGCACGCCTTTGTTTTTGAAAGCCGAACCGCAGAGCATCGGGAGCACCGTGCCGGCGATCGTCGCTTTGCGCAACGCCGCTTTCATGCGCTCGACCGGCATCTCGGCGCCGTCGAAGAACATCTCGAGCAGCGCATCGTCCTGCTCGGCGATCGCTTCGACGAGCTCTTGACGCCACTTCTCGGCGGTAGCCTTCAACTCGCCGTCTGCGTCGGTGAGCGCTTCGTCGCCCATCGTCGAGCCGAGATCGTCGGTATAGATAATCTTGTGCATCGTGAAGAGATCGACGACGCCTTTGAAGTTATCTTCGGCACCGATCGGCACCTGAATCGGGACGGCGCGCGCGCCGAGGCGTTCGCGAATTTTGTCCACGACGTTGAAGAAATCGGCGCCCATGCGATCCATCTTGTTCACGAAGATGATGCGCGGAACTTTATACTTATTGGCCTGCCGCCAAACCGTCTCCGATTGGGGTTGCACGGCGGCGACGGAATCGAAGAGCGCGACGAGGCCGTCGAGCACGCGAAGGCTGCGCTCTACCTCGACGGTGAAATCAACGTGCCCTGGCGTATCGATAATATTGATACGGTTCTCGCGCCACGTCGCAGCGGTAGCGGCGGAGGTGATGGTGATGCCGCGCTCTTGCTCTTGCACCATCCAGTCCATCGTCGCGGCTCCGTCGTGGACTTCGCCGATTTTATGAACGCGACCGGTATAGAAAAGAATACGCTCGGTGCAGGTGGTCTTACCCGCGTCGATGTGAGCGGCGATTCCGATATTGCGCGTGCGCTCGAGGGGAAAATCTCGTACTGCCATGTCCTGTTGCGAAATCCTTAGCTTCTACCAGCGGTAATGAGCGAAGGCCTTATTCGCCTCGGCCATCTTATGAGTGTCTTCGCGCTTCTTGATCGTCGCGCCGGTATTGTTGGCCGCATCGAGCAACTCGCCCGCCAGCTTCTCTTCCATCGAACGGCCGCCGCGCGCACGCGCGAAACCGATCAGCCAACGCATGCCCATCGCCTGACGACGATCGGGGCGCACTTCCATCGGCACCTGATAGGTCGCACCACCGACGCGGCGCGGACGAACTTCGACCAGCGGCATCGCATTGGAGAGCGCCTGCGAGAAAACATCCATCGGGTCGCGCCCCGATTTTTCTCCGACGATATCGAGCGCGGAATAGATAATTCGCTCCGCGGTCGATTTCTTGCCGCTGAGCATCAACTTATTGATGAAGCGCGCGAGAATCTTCGAATTGAATCGCGGATCCGGGAGAATCTGGCGTTTGGTTGCGGGACCTTTACGTGGCATATATCGCTCTTTTTACTCTCTTACTTTTTCTTGTCGCGCTTGGCGCCGTACTTCGAACGCCCTTGTTTACGGTTTGCGGTGCCCGAGGTATCGAGCGTGCCGCGCACGATGTGATAACGGACGCCCGGAAGATCTTTCACACGGCCGCCGCGGACGAGCACGACCGAGTGCTCCTGAAGATTGTGTCCGATGCCCGGAATATATGCCGTCACCTCTTCGCCGTTGGTTAGACGGACGCGAGCGACTTTGCGCAGCGCGGAGTTCGGCTTCTTCGGCGTGACGGTCTTCACTTGCGTGCAAACGCCGCGACGCTGCGGATTACCGACAACCTCGAAGGTGCGCGTCGGCAGATCGGGGTGCCCCGGTTTCGGGCCGGTCAAAATCATGCGAAATGCGCGGGTTTTGACCTTTTTTTCCGTCTGCTCGCGGCCCTTACGGACCAACTGGTTAATGGTGGGCACTCGGACTCCTTAACAACGCGTTTTGCTTCACACACAAAGTCGGCCACACCCGTCGGTGGGCCAGAGCCTGGGGAGTATAGCAGGCCCGGGTAAGAGGCGTCAAACCCTAATGGCGCCGACGCAGCTTTCCCGTTACGGCAGCAGCCGCGAACCCGCGATTTTCCCCGCCGAGTCGATCGCGACGGCGAAGGTGGGGGAGCCTCCGTCGCCGAGCTCGGCCCGGTAGCGATAGAGCGTCAGCCCGGCGCCGAGCCCGCTTTTCCCGAGGAATACCCAGCGCTTGGGGCTCCCGAGCGCGCCGATTCCTTTGGCGAGCGAGCGGGTAAACGCCGGGGTAAAGAGCGCCGCGAACGCCGGCTCCATCTCGGCAAGCGGCGGCTTGCCTGCCCGGTAGGCGGCCCAGAGCGCCTCGATGCGGAGGGTGACCGCCGCGTCCTCGCCGGGGGCGGCGCGCTCGGCGAACGCCGAGGGGAGCGCGGCGCGCGCGAGCCTGGCGGCGAGGCTCCGAAACGGCGCGTCGCCCTCCGCGGCGAGGCTCCCGGTATTACTGAGAAGGACGACCGCGAGCCCCTCCTTCGGGAAGAGCGCATTGAAGCAGAAGCCCCCGGCACCCGGTGCGTAGCCGTTGTGCCAGAGCTCGCGCCGACCGTCGAGATCGCCGACGACCCAGCCCATGCCGTAGCTCGTCGTCGTGCCGTCGGCGAGGCGACCGGGGCTCCACCAGAGCCGACGCATCGCCGGGTTGAGAAGCCGCCCGCCGAGCAAGGCGAGATCCCAACGGGCGAGATCGTCGGCACTCGATACGATTCCGCCGGCGCCGGAGTAGAGATCGAGCGAGAGCCGCTGCGCGGGCGGTACGGGAGATACTCCCGATCCGTCGGCGAGAAACGGCGTTGCCGGGTGGAGGGCGCGCTGCGCGGCGAAGCCGAGACCGCTCTGCGACATCTTCAACGGAGAGAAAATGCGCCGCTGCAGAAGCGTCCTATAGGGCTGCGAGGTGACGGCGGCTTCGATTGCAGCGAGCGCGGTGTAATTCGTATTCGAATACTCCCACCGCGAGCCCGGTGAGAAATCCGGGCGATCGAGCGACATGAATGCGAGCAGTTGTGCGATATGAATGCGCCCGGTCGTCGGCCAGGGATGCTCGGCCAAATAGGGATAATCGTGCAGACCGCTCGTCTGAGCGAGCAATTCACGCACGGTGATCGTTCGCGCATTCGGCAGCATCGGTAGCCATCGCGCGATGCTCTCGTCGAGCGCGAGTCTGCGTTGCTCGACGAGTTGCAAGGCGATCGCTGCGGTGAATTGCTTGCTGAGCGAGCCGATCGCAAAGGGCGTCTGCGGCGTTACCGGCACGGAGCCCGACGGATCGGCAGAGCCGAACCCCTCGGCGTAGCGAATGCGCCCGCCCTGCACGACGGCGACCGCGAGCCCCGCGGTGAAATGCCGCGCGAATACTTTCGCCGCAATCGGGGCGAGCGCCGGATCGGCGACGCCGGGAACGCGGCCATCCGCGCGAGCCGTCCCGATTGACGACGCCATCGAGCACGAAAGGCAAAGCGCTGCGATCGCCTTCGATATCGTAACCTTCACCGGTAACGTTCCTATCGTGTCAGCGTGCGAAGTTCGTGTTCCATCTGGAGCGCAATTTCGCTCGCAGTATATCCACGATGGATAAGCGTTGCAAGACATTGTGCGATTGCATCGCGCAGGGCTTTCGCCCTAGCTCGCTTATCGCTCGCCGGGGTCTGCGCGGCGACGTGCGTGCCGCGCCGTCCATCGCTGGAGAGCCAGCCGCTCTCCTGCAACTCGTTGTACGCGCGCGCGACGGTATTGGGCGCGACGCCGAGCTCGCCCGCGAGTTGTCGCACCGTCGGCAGCACGTCACCCGGTTGCAACTCTCCGCGTTCGATAAAGGCCCGAAGTTGTTCGACGATCTGCTGAAACGGTGCGGTCTCGAGATCGGGATCGACCGCGAGGAAGAGATCGCTCACGCGCGCGCTTTCGTTTTCGAACGAGCCATATACACCATATGGGCGCTCAGCCAAAGCGACAAAACTCCCCACACTACCAATGTTATCAACCCGACGATGCGTTCGTTATGTGTGATGCGTTCGAGAGTGAAGTTATCGAAGTCAACGAACAACATAATGAGCCCGGTCGCAAGGACACACGCCAACCCGGTATCGCGAATTCTCCGCATGCGCTCGTCGATACGCTCGCGTTCCGGATCGAAACTTTGCAGTTGCGTCGGAGCGCTCGCGGTGTACCATGCGACAGCGACCATGGCGAACACACAGGACAGCGCGATTCCGGCAGCGAGTCGGGACGCCGTATCGAGCAGGTA